>JBFYQB010000049.1:0-4520 GCA_041302955.1 Flavobacteriales bacterium | reverse complement strand
ATCATCCAAGTGGCGCAGCTACCTGAAGTATGGTGTTGGAACGGAGGCACATGAGGCCACCATAAACCAGTTCAATACCATGACGCCCGAACGTTTGATGCACTTGGCGCAGCAGTACCTGCAGGATGCCGATATGCATGTGGTCACTGCTGGGGCAAAAACCGTGTGACATAGGCAACTTGAACCCCTCTGAGGCGTTAGCACGGTGACAACGGTCACCCGAAAGCTTTCTCTTTAAGTAGTAACTTCGCAGGCCGCCCACTAAGAGCGTTTTATGCCCATCCTATCCCGATTTCTGCTCCTTTTATTTGTGTCCTTGACGCTCGCGCTCGGAAGCACGGAAAAGGCGCAGGCCAACCATATAATCGGAGGCGAGATAACATGGACGTGCCAAGGGAATGGCAGCTACATCTTCTATCTGAAGCTCTACAAGGATTGCACACAGAATACTAACGTGGGCACCAGTCAGTCCTTGTTGGTGCTCAATCACCCGAGCATCAGTGCTATACCACTCACGTTGCAGAACCAACAGGATATTACGCAGCCGGGCTGCGGAGTGAGTTGCAATGGCGCGGTAGCAGGAAACGTGGCAGTGGAGGAATACACTTTTGCTTCAGCACCTATCACCCTTGGAAGTACACCTCCAGCCCAAGGATTCGAATTCGTGTACAACCAATGCTGCCGCAATGATGTCACCAACATGGTGAGTGCCATCAACTATACCATCTACTATCGGGCGGTGATGTATCCGCTCAATGGGTTGGATACCGATCCTTGTTACGACAATAGCCCGCAGTTTGCCGAGCGTCCATCGGCATTGCTTTGTTCAGGGTATGAACTGAGCTACAATAGCAACGCTATTGATGTGGATGGAGATTCATTGGCCTATTCATTTGTTCCTGCTGCCCATGAGAGTGGCACGGTTCCTTATGCCGCTGGCTACAGCCATGAAGTGCCACTGCCCGGCCCAACGCTCGACCCGTCCTACGACCAAGTGACCATCGACCCTGTCACAGGGCAGATCGTCTATCAATCGCCCGGAGGGCTTCAGGGCAAATGGAACATTGCTTACGTGGTACGGGCCTATCGGTGTGGTCAGCTCATATCCGAGAACCTCCGCGAGATGCAGGTCTGGATCATTCCGTGTTCCGAGCCCAACAATACACCAGTGGTCAATGCTCCTGCTTGGACCGCTCCTGCCGGTGTGAGTGGTTATGACATCACAGTTAATGCGGGCGACCTTGTGAGCTTCACATTGGAAGGTGTGGACAATGATGTCATCAACGGCAATCCACAGACGCTCACTTTTGATGCCGTTGGTGCTCAGTTCGGCACGGGTTTCACTAATGCAAATGCGGGTTGCCAGACACCACCGTGTGCCACCCTTACCAACAGCACTCCGCCTGTGACCAGTGTAGGCACCATCGGCACCACTTTTACATGGCAGACCGAGTGTCAACATGTATCGGTGCAAGACCAGTGCGCGAATTTCAGCAACACCTACAATTTCATCTTCAAATACCGTGACGATTATTGCCCGGCACGCTCCACTAATTATGTGAATGTGAGCATTACGGTGATAGGAGAATCGGTGCTGCCAAGTCCCGAGCCGCATTGTGCCAGTGTACTGCCCGGTGGTGGGGTGCAGGTGAGCTGGCAGACGATAACCGACAACTCTAATCCACCTTCGTTCGTTGCATACGCCATCATGCATAGCCTCAATGCCAATGGACCATTTACCGAGGTAGGCACAGTGACCAATATCAACACGGGCACTTTTACCCATGCAGGCGCATCCGCTACTGGACCTAATTACTATCAAGTACGCACCCGTAGCGGATGCAATGGCGCTGTGCTCGCTCCGGCAGAATACACTATTTCATCCATTTTCCTGATCGTGACCAACAATGTGCAGACGGCCGATCTGAGCTGGAATGCAGTGACCACTCCACCGCTTCCGTCCAGCAATGGCAACGGGCAGGGGCTCTATCAGATATTCAGAGAATATCCTGCTGGCTCCTGGAATCAGATAGGCACTACGTTCGGGCTTACATGGACGGATCCTGTCACAGTGTGCAACGAGCAGGTGAACTATTATGTGCAGCTCACTGACAATCTGCCTTGCACCTCGGTTTCGAACATAGATGGAGATGTGCTGAACAATCCCGCGCAACCTGCGCCCCAGTTCATCGATTCGGTCACCGTGGATTTTGCTACACAACAAGCGCTCATTGGCTGGTCGCCAAACGCAGAGCTCAACGTGGTGGAATATGACGTTGAACAGAACCCTGATCTCATCGCGTGGACGGTGGTGCATACTGCGGTTGGCTACACCACCACCAGTTGGCTCAATACCAGCTCTAACGCCCAGAACGAATCGGAGTATTACCGCATCAAGGCAAGGAACAATTGTTTGGCCACTGGGCTTCCGGGCGACAACTATCAACGCACCATATTCCTTGAAGTGGCTTTGGACACTTGTGCCCATGTATCAACACTCACATGGAGTCCCTACGAGATATGGCAGAATGGAGTGCGCGAGTATGAGGTGCTCGTTTCTTTGAATGGTGGTCCCGAGGAACGCATAGGCACCACAAGCGACACCGTGCTCACTTACGTGCATGAAGGCCTCTCTCAACTTGCCAACTATTGCTACAGAGTACGAGCCGTGCAGAACACAGTTGGGAGAATTACATCCACTTCCAATCTGGCATGTGTTTACGTCTATGTGCCCAAACGCCCAGAATATTCCTACCAGTACAACGTAACGGTAAACGCCACCAGCGATGCTATCGAACAGTATTTCTTCGTTGACAGCACGGCAGGCTATATTGGCTTTGACATATTGCGCGGTTTGGAGCCAGACCAACTTGATCCTATCGACTTCATCGATTGGAACCCATCCAGCCGCTATTACCAGATAACCGACAACACGGCACGTCCCAAGAGTCGTAGCTACTATTATGCAGCGGTGGGTATAGACAGCTGCGATCAGAATGCCGACACCCTAAATCTGTCACGCACCATCTACTTGGAAGCGGTGGCCAATACTGACCGTACTAACGATCTGGAATGGAATGCCTATGAAGGATGGCTTGGTGATGTGGCCGCCCAGAATATTTGGCGCAACTATGATGGCAACTGGGAACTGATAGCCACTGTACCGCCATCGCAACTCACTTACACAGATAATATCGAGGAGTTCATAACGGGCGAGGGAGAATTCTGTTACTATATCGAGGCGATGGAAGGTAGCGGACCATTCATCAGTCCTGACTTTGTGCGCTTTCAAGAGATAAGCCGATCCAACGAGGATTGTGCCTTGCAATTCCCGAATGTATTTGTACCCAATGCATTTGTGCCCGAAGGAGTGAATACCCAGTTTCTTCCCGTCACTGTTTATGTGGACTATTCCGATTACGTGTTTGAAGTATACAGCCGTTGGGGTGAGCGCATATTCTACACCACAGACCCAGAACGTGGTTGGACCGGCATCATGAATGGAAAGCCTGCACCGCAAGGCGCCTATGGATATCACATCCGTTTCGTTTCGTCCACGGGCCAGGTGTTCGATAAACATGGCACCGTGACCCTGATACGATAATACCTAAAACAATGACCTGATGAAAAAAGCGCTTCTTATTCCCATACTGGCCTTTATATCCTTTGGTTCTTTTGCACAAGAGGCCCGTTGTTTTGCAGCGGAGAAGATGCGCGAGCAGATGATGCTGGATCCTGGACTGGCAGCGCGCAGAGCCGATATCGAAGAGCAGACACAGCGGTGGATAGCCCAACATGGCGATGAGGAAGAACGCGCAGTGCTTACCATACCTGTGGTGGTACATGTGGTATATAAGACTGCGGGGCAGAACATCTCTGATGCGCAGATACTATCGCAGATCGAAGTGCTGAATGAGGATTATCGTCTGCAAAATTCAGATGCATCGAGCATACCCTCGGCATGGAACAGCGTTAAGGCAGATAGCGAGATCGAGTTTTGCCTTGCAGTGCGAGACCCTGATGGCTTTCCAACTACGGGCATCACCCGCACAGAGACAACGGTCACCAGTTGGAACGGTTCCGACAATGTGAAACTGACCTCGCAGGGCGGTAAGAATGGATGGCCATCAAGCAAGTATCTTAACATTTGGGTGTGCAACATCGGTGCAGGCCTTTTGGGATTTGCCTACCAGCCGGGTGTCAGTGCCAGCTTGGATGGTCTGGTGATCGGATATCAGTACTTCGGCACTGGATTTCCCGGCATATCGTCTACATATGACCTGGGCAGGACGGCCACTCATGAGATAGGCCACTATCTGAATCTTGACCATCCATGGGGCGGTGGTGATTCGAATCCGAACTGCAATCTGGACGATGCAGTGAGCGACACGCCTATACAGGAGGAACCCAACTATGGTTGTCAGTCTTTTCCTCACATCTCTTGCAACAATGGCCCGAATGGAGATATGTTCAACAACTATATGGACTATGGCAATGATGACTGCCTTTTTCTGTTTACC
>JBFYQB010000048.1:0-3953 GCA_041302955.1 Flavobacteriales bacterium | reverse complement strand
GTGAAGGATGAGCCGATAGTATGCACTCCCGATGATGCCATACGGTGTTTTCAAAATACGGGCATGGATGTGCTGGCCATTGGTCCCTTCATTGTCACCAAAACATCCACACTTGATCCGAAAACTACTGCTTAGCAGCTTATCGGTCGCACTGGTGGTGGCAACCGTTGCTGTTGGCGACCGCATCTATGGACGTTTCATTATGGGCGACATTGCTCAACTCGTCTATCCGCCCTACAGCAGGGCGCACCACCAAAGCGCAGAATTCGATCTTACGGTCAAGATCAACAACCTGGGTTTCAGAGGGCCGGTAACGGCTATTCAAAAAACGAAGAAGCGCGTGCTGTTCATAGGCGACTCGTTCACCTTCGGGTGGGGCGTGGAGGATCACGAAACATGGGTGCAACTTTTGCAGGCACAGTTTCCTGAATTGGAGCTATTGAACCTTGGCCGTGGAGGAACACACCCTGGAGAACATGTACAATTGGCACGCAGGGTCGTTCCTATGCTCAAGCCAGACCTCGTTATCATGGGTGTGCTGCAAGGCAACGACCTGCACCAACTGATGCGCCTCATTGCCTATGAACGCGGAGAACCTTCGCCTGTCATACCAACGGTTTCTGCCACCGGACAACCCACTTCGCTTGCCGCATTTCGCAGCCGCATGTTCCCATACTTCTCGCAACGGTTTCAAAAAGCCGTGCAGATAGATGAGCGATGGGCCGAGGAATCGAAGGCTATTCTGGGATCCTTCTCTGCGGAAGATGCCGCTCGCTATGCTCTACTTGACCCAGAGGTGCACCACGCATTTGAATCGGCCAAGCTCAACCCTTCGCTGATATTCGAGGCCATTCATCATCCCGATGCTTTCCGAACAGCAGCTGACACCAGCAATGGGCTGCTGCGCGATGCGATGGTCCGTCTGCGCGACCATTTGAGCGAATTGGATGTCATCTGCACAGAAAATGGAGTGCAGTTGATCGCGCTCAGTTTGCCGAATCGACCTTATGGTTGTCACGATTGTGTGGCTGCTTTGCTGAAGGTAGGATATGCTGTGGACGGCTGTGATACCCTTGATGCCGACCTGCCTTTTCGATGGGCGGCAGCCAATTCGGGGGTGAAGAACATCACCTTGGGAGACTCTTTCGATACTCGTGCCGACATGTTCTTCCCCTTGGATGGTCATTGGAACGCAAATGGAAACCGTAGTTTCGCGTTGTCTCTGATAGACCGCTTGAAAACCGACTCCACATGGAATTCCTTAAAGATCTCTGGCAATTTCTGAGCGAACGGAAGAAATGGTGGCTCACTCCCATCATCATCACCCTGCTGCTGCTGGGCGTATTGCTCGTGTTGGGCGGTGGCACGGCTGTGGCCCCTTTCGTTTACACCCTATTCTGACCATGCAACAGACCTATCGCAACATTCTGGTGCTGATCCTGGGCTTCTGCGGGCTGCACATGCTTTTCAAAGGCACGGTGTTTCTGATCATAGCGCTGACCGTGCTGCTGTTGTCGGCATTCAGCCCACGCATGGCGGTTGCCATAGATAAAGGATGGTTGTGGATAGGTAGGAAAATTGGCGCGGTGAATGGAACCATCCTGTTGTTCGTCATCTATCATCTGATGCTGGTGCCCATTGCGCTGCTCTCGCGCATTGCAGGAAAAGATGAGCTGCGCCTGAAAGCACCCGAACGCTCCAATTTCACCGAGCAAAAGCACAGCTATTCGGCAGACGACCTGAAGAATCCTTGGTGAACTAAGGCGGGGACAGGCTTAGCGGTAGCGGGCCAGGTGGGTGCTTATCTCTGCATGGCATTGCTCCAGTGCTTCCTGCACCAACCAGTGGGTGGCATCCACCTCCACAAGCTTGTAGCTGCCTTTCATGAACTTGGCCGTGCCCTCAACGCCAGTGCGGCCAATGGCAAAGTCCTTCTTGCCCCATAGGAAAAGGGTTGGCGTGGCAATATCGCCAAAGGCTTCGGCACCTTCACCTTTCTTCAGGGTGCCATAATTGGCCCGGTAATAATTGAGGCTGGCGCGAAGGCCGTCCTTGTTGCCCAGCACGGTGAGATAGTCCTGCACCTCCTCGGGGCTGCTCTTGCGCCATACGTCCTTCAACGCTTTGGCATTGCTGCGAAGCAGGAACCATTCGGGCAGTCCGCGCCATTGGAACCATGCCATGTAGCGGCTCATCTTGCGCTGTTTGGCATCAGACCGGATGGCATCACCAAAGGCACGCACATGGGGTACTGACATGGCCGTCCAGCTTTTTATGCGCGGAGCATGAAACGTGACCACGGCCCAGCCTATGGCCGAACCCCAATCATGGCCCACAAGGTGGAAATTGCCGATGCCGAGCGTATCGGCCAAGCGGATGACGTCCTGCGCCAGTTCGCGAATGTCATATGCAGCTATTTCCTGCGGTCGTGCCTTGGGACTGAAACCGCGCTGGTCGGGTGCAATGCAGTAATAACCTTCATTGGCCAAGCGCTCCATGAGCGGAATCCACATGTGCGAGGTCTCGGGCCAGCCATGCAGCAGTATCACCGGTTCGTTGGCTGCATCTCCGGCAACACGGCAATGGAACGTCATTCCATTGAAAGCAATATCCTTGGTGGTAACGGTCTGCGCCATGGTAAAGGAATGAAGGGCCGCAACAAGCAGACCTGCGAGCAAATGTATCCGCTTTGCGGACATCAGATCATCTTCTCTTCCGGTATGCGGGCTGTGCGCTCTTTAAGCAGCGCAATGATCTCGGCCTCAGACCGCGGGGTGGTCTCCAGATTCACGTAGCGCTTGGCCAAGGCCTTGTAGTTCTTGGTCATCAGCAGAAACCAGACGCCAAAGAAGTCGATGCCTTGAAAAACGATGGCCCGCTCGCGGATGTAATCCTCGCGGTTGTCGATGAACTCCTGCGCCATGTCGGTATAGTGCATGGCGGGCTTCAGATGGTGAACGATGTGGTATCCATCGTTGAAGCTCTTGTGGTTGTATACCGTGTTGATACAAGTGATGCTGTTGCGATAGCAGTTGGCCGGTGCATCTGCATCGATGAAGGCATGTTGACCCCAATTGCCGGCCATCATCATGAACCTTGTGAAGATGAATGGAAGGATGAGCACCACCAATGTGGCCTTGAAATTGACCACCGACAATAGGATGACGGCCAGGTACCATGTGCCTTCTCCCCAAGTGATGTTGCGTCTAAGCTTCAGTCTGTTCTTGCGGGTGAAATAGTCGTAGAGGTCTTTGATGCCACGAAGGAAGAACGTGAGAAAATAGTGCATGAACCCGGCAAAACTATCGCGCTGATAGGGCATGGTGGTGCTAAGGTCGTCCTTCAGGTTGTTCTCTGGATGGTGCATGCCCATGTGATGCCCGAAATAGGTCTCTGGTGTCTCACCGAACAGCGGGCCCAGAAACCATGGGATAATCTTGTTCATCCATTCGTGCTCCCTTTTGAACAGCGGACGGTGGCTTGTGCAATGCAACATCAGGATGTAAGGCGCAAGAAAAATGGCCCAGTTGATGGCCAGATAGGCTCCGGCCACATACCAGTTGAATGCTCCCGGCCAATAGAGGAACACGATCAAAGGCAGCATCACCGCCAGAATACGGAGAATGAGCTTGGGAAACACCAGGTCGCGCTCGTCACGGATATAGCGGAGCAACCAGCGGTCGAGCGCGCTGAAACGTTCCTGTTTTACAAAGACGGGGTCTGTGATGCGGATGTCTGCTACTGCCATGGCGAAGGATGGCAAATGTAGATCTTGATGTTCAGGCAGCGCTGAGTAAAGTCATGGGATGTCTGTCATGCGGCCAATTGCAACTGCCGTCAGCACATCGTCAGCACGTTGCAAGGCTTCAACCTCACCTTTTCTGCCACTGTTCCCACCATTTCCCTGTTTTTTGCGTTAATGGGCCAAATGAACAAGCTTCTTCTGCTTTTAC
>JBFYQB010000047.1:0-4803 GCA_041302955.1 Flavobacteriales bacterium | reverse complement strand
GTGCAGCACCGCGTTGTCGATATGCTGCATGGCGCGGATGGCGAGGTCTATGCCACGGCCCACATTCACCGCGCCTTGATAGAGGATGACGGGGGGCGAAGCTGGAACGGTAGGCGCTTGTTCTTCCAACACAGGCATGTTGCGCATCACTTGGAAGTTCACCCCATATTTCTCTTTATACGCTTCGGCAATGGGGGCGCTCACGGTAAAGGCATGCTTCAAACGCGGCACAAGCATCTGCTCCAAGCGCAGCCAGATGGCGCGGGTGCTTGGACGATGCACCAGTTCGGGCACCTCGGTGAAATACTCGTGGCTGTCGTAGATGAGCCGACTGCCTTTGAGGCGGCTGATGAGGAAATTGGGAAGCAGCGTGTCGAGGTCGTTGGCAAAGAGCAGGTCGGCCCTGCGGAATAGCAATTGGAAGAACAGGGCGATATTGAACGTGGCATAGAACAATGGGCCTCTTTGGAACGGCAGCGCCATCCGATGGGTGGCATAGCTGCGCTGCGCCAATGCCGGACTGCCTTTGAGCACCCGCCCGATGAGCAGCACATCATACCCCTGTGCCTGCAAGGTGAGGCAATGGCGGTGCACCCGTTGGTCGGTTGCGAGGTCGTTGATAACAGATACGATAGCCCGTTTCAAATTGGCCGTTACTTATCGATGTAGCTCGAGTAGAAGTAAAGTAGGGCTATGCAGGGGCGTTGAGGGGATGCGGTGCGAATTACGGCAAAAATTGAGTGATCGGCATCATGCGACCTTCCTTGCCACCAGCAATCCATCGCGAATAGGCAGCAGCACCGTCTCCACCCGTGGATCGGACTTCAATTTCCGCGCAAAGTCCTTGAGTGCAATGGTCTCCTTGTCGAGCTCCGAATCGGGAAGGATGACCTTGCCACTCCAGAGCACATTGTCAGCAATGATGAATGCACCGGGATTGAGGCGGTCATACACGATATCGAAATAGTTGGCGTAGTTCTCCTTATCGGCATCGATGAACACCATGTCGAATTTCACATCGATCGTGGGAATAACCTCCATGGCATTGCCAATGATCGCCTCTATCTGCTGTTCTTTTCCTGCCGATCGCACGTAGCGCATCACCATGTCGTGAAGCTCTTCGTTGATGTCGATGGTGTAAAGTTTGCCACCTTCCTGCAATCCATCCACGAGGCATAGTGCCGAATAACCTGTATACGTGCCTATTTCCAAGATATGCTTGGGACGCGCCATGAGCGAGAACATCCGCAAAGCCTGCCCTTGCAAGTGGCCTGACAACATGCGCGGAGTGAGCACCTTGGCCCATGTTTCGCGGTTCAAGGCGGCCAACACATCACCTTCTTCGCGCGTGAACGATTCAGCGTAGGCGTCTATTTCGGGAGGAAAGAAGTTCATCTTTTCAGCTTTGACCTACCAACGCCAAGAAATGCCCAAACTTGGCAGGATCGGCAACTGATTGACGATGTCATAGCTCACGCGGTCGATGTAGAAGATATTCTCGCGGTTATACACATTGGTGATACCGATGACGGCACCAAGCGTTGTGCGGCCTATCTCGAAATCGCGTTTCACAGACAGGTCCAAACGATGGTAGTAAGGCAGGCGGCCTTTGTTCAGTTCGCCATATTCCACACCCAGATAGCCGTTCTGTGAAGTATAGTCGGTGCCGATGCCGCCATCGAGCGTCAGGTTCTCATAGAAACCAGCGGTCTGGGTGAATGGGAAGCCCGAACCAAGGTTCCAGCGCACACTTGCCTCCCAGTTGAGATTCTTGCCAAAGGTGTAAGCGGCAACAAGATTGACGTTGTGCCTGCGGTCGAAGTGCGGGTAGTATTCCTGAACACCATCATCACGGGTGACCACACCCAACGAGTAGACTGCCCACAGATAGAGACGCTTGTAGCTGTATTTGAATACGAAGTCGATACCCATGGCGCTACCTGTCTCGATGATGTAATCGCGCTTAAGGGTCTCGGGAATGTTAGGGTCTGTATTCGACTCAGGATAGAGCTTGTTGCGGTTGACGTTTGAAAGCTGCGTGAAATCCTTGATATAACCTTCGACATTGAGGGTGACACGTCTACCGAGGTCGACCTCGAGCCCTACGATATTGTGCATGGCCTTCTGCAAGGGGTCGGTCACTTCTTCGCCATCAAATTCTTTGGGAAGATTCTCTGGCGCAGTAAGGAAACCATAGAACAGGTTGACGACATCGCGGTCGGAGTTGGCGCTGATAAGGTTCTGCGAGAACAGACCGAACGCGTATTTGAGGCGAAGCCATTTGGTGATGTTCCATTTGACCCCCAGACGCGGTTCGGGCGATGCCACGCCCAGCGAGGCGTAGTAGTGCAGGCGGAAACTCGGCTCGATAAGCAGTTTCTCCTTTATGTTCCATTTGAACTTGGCGAACACCCCGAAATCTGTGGTATTGTAGGTCTCATCGCCACCGATACGCGTGCCCACCGAGTTGGTGAAGGCATATTGGGTCTGGAAACCCTGGAGGAATGGACCGAACTTCAATTCGTTCTTACCCATGAAATAGGTGAAGTTCATACCACCATTGAACCCCCCGATATCGCTGTTCCGTGATGGCTGATTGACCTCTTCCAAGCTGATGCTGTAGGCAGAATAGTTGAAATAGGGCTCGAGCAGCACGGCCGACCCTTGCGGAACGATGATGACGTTGGCGCCCACACCGTAGGAATTCCACTGGTAGTCGGATACGGAACGGAAGGTGACCTGATCGTTGAAGCTGAAACCGAACAGATTGACCTTGCTGCCGGCTGTGCTGTTGAACGACAGTTTGGCAAACACATCGGTGAAGTTGAAGGGCAGCCCATCCTCACCGGCATAGGAATAGAGCAGCTTGGAGGTCTGTTCGAGATAGGAGGTCTTTGCCGAAACAAGGTAGCTGAGACTGCCGCCACGGCCCTCTTTCATCTTTACGATGGGACCTTCGAGCAGGACATTGGCACCAAACGGATTGATGGAGATCTTGCCGCTGAAGTTCTTCTTGTTGCCATCACGGGTCTTGATGTCCATGATGCTGGAAACCCGGTCGCCATACTCAGCATTGAAACCTCCGGTGTAGATGTCGGCCGTTTTGATGATGTCGGTATCGAACACCGAGAAGAAACCGATGCTGTGGAATGGATTGTAGACGATCATCCCGTCAAGCAACACTTTGTTCTGAATGGGCGAACCACCACGGATGTAAAGCTGACCGCCTTGGTCACCCGTGAAGATGACACCGGGCTGCACCTGGAGCACCTGCGCCAGATCGCTCTCTCCGCTCACGTTGGGCAGTTGCTTCATCTCTTTGGGCGTGAGTTTGGTGACGGAGGTGCGCACCTCTGTAAGCGCCTCTTGCCTATCGGCACTTATCTCCACCACATTGAGCTTGATACTCGATTTCTGCAAGAAGAGGTTCTGGGCCACGAGTTCCTTGGCACCCACGGTGATGGACACACGCACCGTATCGTAGCCCAGGTAGGTGACCATGAGCTCATAGTCTCCGGCCGGAACGTTGGAGATGAGGTAATAGCCATTGACATCGGTGGCGGCACCATAGCTCGTGCCCTTGAGGTAGACACTGGTGAAGAGCACTGGCTCTCCGGTCTCTTTCTCATAAACGAATCCTTTGATCTTACCATTCTGCGCAACGGCAGTTGTGAGATTGACGGCAAGGATGATGAACAGGAGCGCAGCGCGCAGCAGTGATCGCATGATGAATGAAAATAGGGGCGCAAAAATAACTGATCGGGCGGGGGAAGATGACCTATTGAGGCAATGAAGGCAAGTAGTGATGAACGAGCAGTGAAAATGGCCCCTGCGTGAAGGTGCATTGCATACTTTCGGGCGGAGTAGAACAGCCCGATGGACATAGCCACCTTCACCCGAATGGCCCTTGCGTTGCCGCAGGCCGAGGAATTGCCACATTTTGAGAAGACCTCTTTCCGCGTGAGCAAAAAGATATTCGCTACGCTTGACATAGGGGCACAGCGGGCCTGCGTGAAGCTATCGGCAGTGGACCAGAGCGTGTTCTGCGCCTACGACCCTAAGGCCATATTCCCCGTGCCGAACAAATGGGGGCAACAGGGTTGGACCTTCATCGACCTGACGGCCGTGCATCCCGACATGTGTGCCGATGCACTCACCACGGCCTATTACGAGGTGGCCCCGAAGAAGTTGGCAGAGTCGGTTAGGAAAGAGAGGTGAAAGAAAGATGCGTGAGACGCGATGAATCGCGTCTCTACACGACCTTCTTCTCTGGCCACACCACCGAGGCCAGCAGGGCCAGCGCCAGCACACCACCCACCACGGCCAACGACATCGGGCTGCTGATATGGTAGACCGGGGCAATGACCATCTTGATGCCGATGAAGGACAGGATGATGGCCAAACCGTATTTCAGGCGGCTGAAACTGTCGATGAAGTTGGCAAGCAGGAAATAGAGCGCACGTAGGCCAAGGATGGCGAAAATGTTGGAAGTGTAGAGTATGAAGGGGTCGTTTGGCGCAATGGCGAAGATGGCGGGGATGCTGTCCACGGCAAAGAGCAGGTCTGTGAATTCGACCACGGCCACCACCACGAGCAGGGGCGTGGCCATCTTCACCCCGTTCTGAACGGTGAAGAACTTGTCGCCATCAAACTCCTTGCTCACCTTGAAAAACTTGTAGATGACGCGTGCACCGGGGCTCTTGCTGAAGTCCTTCTCGCCATCGTCCTCCTTGGCAAACCACGATCTGATGCCCGCATAGACCAAGAAGACGCCGAAAATGGTCATGATGACGTTGATGCGCA
>JBFYQB010000046.1:0-2560 GCA_041302955.1 Flavobacteriales bacterium | reverse complement strand
AAGTTTCACAGTGACCGCTACCGGTGATTACACCATCCACACTTTGGTGTACGACCCTGCTACATTGGATGTGAGCAGCGTTGTGTTCGGAACCACTACTGGTTTTGATGTGAACGGTCTGTTGATCCAAGGTGGTGGAACTATCTGCGGTGCGCTTGACGTGGCCGGTGCTTCGATCGTTGTTGACGAAGTGGTAGGCCTTAGCGAGAGCCTCAATGCCAACCTGAGCGTTTATCCTAACCCAAGCAATGGTCAGTTCATCATCGGACTGAACGGAGTGGAAGGCAAGGTCGTCATGAACATCGTTGATATGATGGGCCGCAATGTTTACACACAAGCTGTGAACGTTAGCGGAACCTTCCGTCAGGCCATCGATCTCAACATCGCCAAAGGCTCATACCTGCTGCAGATCATCACCGACAATGGTGTTGCTACCCGCAAGGTTGAGTTGATGTAATTGATCCGTTCGATTCCTAAAGGACCCCGTCCTGCCATCGGCAGGGCGGGGTTTCTTTTTTTGGTCACTTATCACCGAACGACCGAACAGATACACTTCACCCTTTCTGTACCTTTGCACCTTAGTGAGAAATCTATGAGCGATGCCATAAAACACGAGTGCGGAATTGCCCTTGTACGACTGCTGAAACCACTTCAGTATTACAAGGACAAGTACGGTACAAGCTTCTACGGGCTCAACAAAATGTATCTCCTTATGGAGAAGCAACATAACCGCGGACAGGATGGCGCGGGTCTCGCCAACATAAAGCTCGACATCGGCCCCGGTCACCGCTACATAAGTCGCAGAAGGTCCAACTCGTCCACGCCCATCAAGGACATATTCGGGGCCATCAATGAGCGCTTCGAACAGGAGTTTAAGGCCAACCCTGAACACATTCAGGATCCCGAATGGCTCAAGTACAACCTTCCCTTCACAGGCGAATTGTTTCTCGGCCATTTGCGCTATGGCACCTTCGGGGGCAACAGCATTGAGAACTGCCATCCATTTTTGCGTCAGAACAACTGGAAGACCCGCAACCTCGTGCTTGCTGGCAACTTCAACATGACCAATGTGGACGAGCTCTTCCAGCAGTTGGTAGATCTCGGTCAGCATCCCAAGGAAAAAGCCGACACCGTCACCGTTCTCGAAAAGATCGGCCATTTCCTTGACGAGGAGAACGACCGCATCTACTATGCGCATCGAGATGAAGTAGGAGGGAAGAAGCACATGAGTCCCGTCATCGAAGAAAAACTTGACGTGGCGCGCATACTCCGCGAATCTGCCAAGAAGTGGGACGGAGGCTATGTGATGGCCGGCATGATCGGTCATGGCGATGCTTTCGTAATGCGCGATCCTGCTGCCATCCGCCCAGGATTCTGGTATCAGGATGACGAGGTAGTGGTGGTAGCAAGCGAACGCCCGGCCATTCAGACCGCCTTCAATGTCAAATGGGACCAGGTCAAAGAGCTCAAGCCTGCCCACGCGCTTATCATTAAAAAGAATGGAGCGGTCTCCGAAGAGCAGTTCATCGAAGAATTGCCACGCAAGTCCTGTTCCTTCGAGCGCATCTATTTCTCCCGTGGAAGCGACAGAGACATCTACACCGAGCGCAAAGAGCTCGGCCGTGTGCTCGTGCCCAAAGTACTCGAAGCCATAGATCACGACCTCGACAACACCGTGTTCTCCTACATACCCAACACGGCCGAGACTGCTTTCTACGGCATGGTCAAGGGGCTCGAGGATTATGTCAATACCCTCAAGACCGAGCTCATCCTGAATGGTAAGCGTTCGCTTGATGCCGCTCAGGTCACAAAGATCCTGGCCATGCGTGCCCGTGTCGAAAAGCTCGCTATCAAAGATGCCAAGCTCCGCACATTCATCACAGATGATATTCATCGGGACGACCTCGTCTCTCACGTCTACGATGTCACCTATGGTGCGGTGAGGCGCGGCATCGACAGCATCGTGCTCATTGACGATAGCATCGTCAGAGGCACCACCCTAAAGCAGAGCATCCTGCGCATCATGGACCGCCTCGGCCCCAAGAAGATTGTCATCGTTTCCAGCGCTCCGCAGATCCGCTATCCCGATTGCTATGGCATCGACATGGCCAAATTGGGTGATTTCATGGTCTTCCGTGCTGCCATAGCCCTGCTCAAAGAGACATTTCAGGAGAATATTCTTGATGAAGTGCTCGAAAAGGCAAAAGCTCAGATGGAAGTGCCGCTCGAAGACACCATCAACGTGGTCAAAGACATCTATCGTCCTTTCACGGCCGATCAGCTTTCTGCCAAGTCGGCCGAGATAGTTAGCCCCGAAGGCATCAAGGCCGAGGTGCAGATAATCTTTCAAGGCATTGCCGGCCTCCATGCCGCATGCCCCGACCATTTGGGCGACTGGTATTTCACGGGCAACTACCCTACACCGGGCGGCAATCGCGTGGTGAACCGCGCCTTCATCAATTATATGGAAGGCAAGAACGTCAGGGCGTACTGATCCCGATCAATGAAATTTGGAAAGACAGACGACCCGGGCAGCATTGACCTGTCCCTGCCTCCAGAC
>JBFYQB010000045.1:0-14083 GCA_041302955.1 Flavobacteriales bacterium | reverse complement strand
CCTGTGCAGCGGCCATTATACCTCTTAGTACATTACCCGAACTTTCCAGGCGCAAACGCAAGTAGGAGAAGTCTTCTTTCTTATTCAGCTTCTGACCTGAGAATGTGAAGGTGTAATTCGTAGTTGTGGTCAAGTGGGGACGGTAACTGTTGCGAAGCAATTCATCACGCAGGCCATCAATGCGCTCTAAGAATTTCTGGTCCTCGTTGTAGATGTTCACCACATTCACCTCCATGGGATTGAGTCGGTGTTGCATACTCTGATTCTGTGCCCATTGGTAACCGAAACGCGCAGTGAAAATGGATCGCGTATAGTCAGGGCGCTGTTGGAAATTGTACGCCAGCGAGAAGATGGTCTTCGGATTACCGTAGCGTAGAATTCTGTCTGTTTTGAAGGGAGCCAAGAATTTCGGAATGATGATACTCATCTCTGGACTGAACTCCAATGTATTGAAAGGCAGGCCTTCCCAAATAGGCTGGTCAGCAACATTTGTTGACACGACTTGAGTTTCAATACCTCCTTTCAGCTTGAACTCGAAAATCTCAGCCCCACGAAAAAGGTTCTTGTTCTGATATATTACGCTGGCCGAAACTCCAAGATTACCTTCGGTGTTGGTGCCCTGCGCCTCAATGGAATATGACTGGCGCATATTGGGCGATAAATGAATTATGCAATCAAGCACGTGGCGGCCATCAATCTCCACATCATCCCTGAAAGAGACATTAATGAGGCGAAAAGCCCTTAATCCCGACAGATACTGATAAGTGAGCTCCGATCTTCTTACACGGTAAAGATCACCTTCAGAAAAGAAAATCTTATCATGCAACATCTCTGGCCGATGCGTGAATTTGCCAGAAGACATGAAATGTATGCCATTATAGAACAACGTATCCTTTGAAATATTAGGCGTTTTGGGGTCAAAATCTGTTACTACATAGATATTTCGGATGCTGTAAGTCTGATGACTCTTATCCTTGACCAGTAACGTGTCCTTTCTGACAGGATCTTCAATATATAGGGTCAGATCAACCTCATTGGTACCAATAGCAGAGTCCGCCCTGAAGCGCACATAATCATCCGTAAACGCGTAGTAACCATTACTTTTAAGTAGTCGGTCTATCCGCTCGCGCTCTTTTTGGAACTTGTCCGCATCATACACCATTCCTGATTTCAAAATGCGCGAACGATCCTCTTCAGGCTTCACAAGCCTTGCCAGCTTCTTATCGGTGATGTCATAATTCAATTTGCGCACCTTATATGAGGCGCCTGCAGTTACGATATAGCT
Source organism: Flavobacteriales bacterium (assembly GCA_041302955.1). Lineage (GTDB taxonomy): Bacteria > Bacteroidota > Bacteroidia > UBA10329 > UBA10329 > UBA10329. The sequence continues at coordinate 12,798 of JBFYQB010000045.1, read as the reverse complement.
GACCTGTGCCTTCTGCTTGGCCGTATCCAGAACAACTGTATCTCTTACCACAGCGTTGAAATGACCTTTGCTCTTTAGGAATATCTCAAGCTGCTCTGATGACTTCTCGGTCATTAGCTGTTCAAAGATGACCGGTTCTTCGCCTACATCTCTCAACCATTCCCAAAAAGAGCGTCTCCTGTCCTTGGGTTCCTTGCCTTTTGCTGCTCTACGTGCATTCCGAGCATCATTTTTTGCTTCCAGGCGTTCTACGCTGGCATTCAATTTCTCTTCATCCACCAAATTATAAACTTGAAGGTGAAATCTGAATAAGACACCGACCTTTCTATTCGGTTTTTGACGTATAAAGCGCTCCAGATCGCCTTTGCTTACGTGTTTGCTGTCGTTGACAACCTTGTTCTTCACCAACAAATATTCGCCTTCATGCAATTTTCGAGTTGGCGAACATGACGAAGCCAACACCACCATGTTTATACAAAGCAGAAGAAGGTACTTTTGTGAAGCCAATGGAAGTTTGAAAGACAGACCTTTAGAAACCTTGGCGTTCTTGACAATAACCACTCCAGAAATTGGCCCTTTCTCGATCTGACATTCAACAGGTTCGCGCATTACAGCAGAAGAAATTTCGGGCGGAATCAGGTCTCTTCGTAGCCGAGGGCGTGAAGGTAGTAACTGAACTCATTGCCTCACCCATAGTGGTAATAGCTGTCTATGGAACCGAAGACGCGTTAGATGGTCTGCCGAAAGGCAACTTCACCTGCACGACCGTGAGTCAAAAGGAAATGGAAAAAATGTCCAACCTTTCTTCACCTAGCAGTTTATTGGCAATAGCGCGGATTCCAAACTCTATGCCCCCAAAATGGAACCAAGGTCTGATTCTGGCGCTTGACGGTATTCGAGACCCAGGAAATCTGGGGACTATAATCCGCACGGCCAAATGGTTTGGTATTGAACAGATTCTTTGCTCAACAGACTGCGTAGACACATTCAATCCCAAAGTAGTGCAAGGAGCAATGGGCGCATTGTTTCATTGTACGGTCATCTCTTGTGATTTAAAGGAAGTCCTTTGCGAAGCAAAAGCTTCCAAATTCAGAATAGTCACTGCAACTCTTACAGGAGAGCGTCTGTACGATGCGGAATTTACTGAGAATAGTGTTTTAGTGATCGGAAGCGAATCTCACGGTGTCCGTCAACCAGTGCGGGAAATTTGCCAATTGGAGGTGATGATTCCAAATTTAGAGCCTGTGCAGCGGGTCGAATCCCTGAATGCAGGCGTTGCAACGGCAGTTCTATTGGCTGAGATCACAAGGCGATTGAGCAAATGACAAAAGACAAAGTGATACTCGGTATTGACCCGGGCACGGTTGTCATGGGTTATGGTGTGCTGCAGGTAAAGAACAACGTACTGTCTGTTGTTACGCTAGGTGTTTTGAAACTTGATAGATATAAGGATCAGGCCGATCGTTTGAAGGTAATATTCGACCGTACAACCGAGATCATCAAAGAATATCATCCTGATGAAATGGCCATTGAAGCACCGTTTTTCGGCAAGAATGTTCAATCCATGCTAAAACTGGGCCGAGCACAGGGCGTCTGTATTGCATCTGCTCTCGCTCTCAATATTCCTATCTGTGAATATGCTCCAAGAAAAATCAAACAGTCCATTACTGGCAACGGTGCCGCCTCAAAAGAACAGGTTGCCGCCATGCTACAAAGTATCCTGATGTCATCGATGAAAGACCTTCCTTTGGACGCCACAGATGGACTTGCTGCGGCAGTTTGCCATCATTTCAACAATTCTGGAAAAAGTACTGCATCCGTCTCAGGGAAGAAAGTATCGGATTGGTCCGCTTTTATCAAGCAGAACCCTGATCGGAAACTGTAAAATCAAAGAATGTCCTGAAGATTCAAAGCAGAGGATATTCTGAAGGCAAGATCAGATAATTCATCTGGTGAAAGCTTCAGCCGTTTGTTTGCAAAGTTCATATCATCCAATTGAGAAATTGGAATCAAGTGAACATGCGCATGAGGAACTTCAAGTCCGATTACCGCGACTCCGATGCGAACACATGGCACCACCGCTTCAAGAGCCAGGGCTATTTGCCTGGAAAACTGCATCAATGAGGTATACTCCTGCTGCCCGAGGTGAAACAAATGGTCAACCTCATGCTTTGGAACAACAAGAGTGTGTCCCTCTTTCAATGGACTGATGTCCAAAAAAGCTATACAGTCTTCTGTCTCACCGATCTTGTAGCACGGAATCTCACCATTGATGATTCTGGTAAAAATGCTGGCCATTATCTACCCACTTCAATGATCTCGAAGTTGACCTTCCCATTTGGCACTTGAATCTCGGCAATATCACCAACTTTTTTTCCCAATAGACCTTTACCAATAGGCGACTCAACTGAGATCTTCCCTTCCTTAAGGTTAGCTTCCTTTTCTGGCACAAGAGTGTAGGCCATGGTCATTCCATTGGCCACGTTCTTAAGTTTGACCTTACTCAGAATGAGTATCTGATCACCAGCTAGTTTAGACTCATCTATAACCTTGGCGTCAGCGACAGTAGCCTCCAACTTGGATATCTTCATTTCCAATAGACCTTGAGCCTCTTTTGCAGCATCATATTCAGCATTCTCAGACAGATCACCCTTATCGCGAGCTTCTGCGATCTGCTGCGAGATCCGTGGACGTTCTATCCTTCTGAGATTGTCTAATTCAGCTTTCAGTCTGTCCAATCCCTCCTGTGTAAGATAAGTGCTCATGTATGGAATTTCGATAGTGTATAAACGCAAAGAATCCCGCACATGCGGGACTCTCTGCACCGTCAAAGGTAGAATTATTATCGGAGAAGACTTAAAGCGCTATGCGCACACCAATGGCATGAGCCCCAGCAAAGGGTGTTGTAGCACGGAAAGAGTAATCGATACCCAAGGTGCTTTTCTTCTCACTGCCCTTCTTAGTGAGTGGCACATTTACAGTTACACCAGCCGTTGGGCCCATGAGAGCTGAAATCGCTACATCGTTGTTCTCTCCATCAGATCCTAACTGCAACACGTAACCGCCACGAAGCATAAACAGGTCTTTGAAAGAGTATTCCAAACCAAAGTTCATCAGGTCACGTGTAAAACTGTTTGATGTGAAATTGGCAGCACCTGTAATTCGATGCATCAGGTTCAGCGTTCTCCAATGATAGGTTGCACCGATATGTAAAGATGATGGCATCTCATATTGAGCGGCACGATATTCTAAGGTCAGACTTCTATCACCTCCTGGAACAGTTCCTCGCACTCCCAGACCATCTCCACTGAACTTCATTGGAGGGCCTACATTCTTCAAGGCAATACCGAATTGAAGGTTATCCTTGTTCTTTTCCTTGTCCTTACTTCCGAGTCGCGTGGTGTAAGAAACTCCAGCATCAAAAGCAACACCTGTTGCACTCAAGTTCTGAATGTTCTGATTAACGACACGTACAGTAAGGCCTCCATTGATACTATTGGAAAAGCTCTTTGCGTAAGAGAGACCAATGTTGAGATAATTTGGAGAGAACGTACCAATGCCGCCATCTGGGACATCAGTTGTTGTTATCTCAATATCCCCAAAGCTCATGTTCATAACGCTTAAACCTATGACACCAGCTTCTCCGATCTTCTGAGACACCCCAAACGAATTGATCATAACTCCCGACCCTACAAGCCACTGCGTGTTTGAAAACAGCACTTCTGTCTTTTGCGTGTAGGCCATGCCAGCCACGTTAAGCCATTGAGCTTCTAGACCACGAGCAGAGGCAGTACCTGCACTTCCCATTCCCGATGAGCGAGCCCAAGGGTTGATAAGCAGTTCGGTGGCGCCAGCTTGTCCTGCTCTGTCAGAATTTCCACCCCGCACAGGTTGGACCGAAGCAGTAATAACTAAGGCAATTGTTATTGATTTTAGAGCTTTTCTCATTTCGTTCGTCTTCACAAAGCGTTGAATTCAGGTTGTCACTTTCAGATCAGAAGGAATCGAGATCCAACTGCCGAATAGTTCCGAACCATTTGATAATCTTTTCACCGATGCCCGGGGCGTCCACATGAATCAGATAAACACCACTGGCCACAGGAATGCCTTTATGATTCTGAAGATTCCAATCAATTGAGGTAATTGGAGAGTCCTTCTTGATCTGACGCACCAAGATGCCGTTAACAGTGTAGATACTGACCGTACAGACATCAGGAAGATTGATGATCTTGACAATATTATCCAACTGCGTACGCTCATAATCAGAGTGTGCATAGTATGGGTTTGGTACTGCTCGGATTAGATCAAGCGCATTTTCAGCGGTGGTAAGGTCTCCACGAACAGTCGCGAAATCACCCGTAGAGAATGTATACATAGGCAGATTCTCATTCTCAGGCTGATCCACAAACCAACCCGGAGCCATTTGACTTCGATAAGGTTTGGTAACACGAAGTTCAACCGTAACATCATTGGCAAACAGATTAGTCCCCTGAGCCAATAGTGGAACACCTACCCACATGGCATCCTTGAAAACCCTCCGTTTCTCTGTATCAGCTGGAACAAAGTTGCTTGATGAGAGCTTCTCGTAGATGAAAGCACCTTCATCGTAAGATGGCACATCATTGGCGGTATTATCCCCATTATGCCCAAAGACATAAATGTAATGACCGCCACCGAATAACACGTTTGGAGATTGGATGTCTGGGTTGAAATTATTATCCAAGACACTGCTTGTGGGATTCCAAAGCATATCAGCACCATTCTCTTGAATGAGCCAAGAGCTCTCGCCAAAAGCCATGTTCAAACGTTCTCCAGTTTCAACATTTACCGCATAACCCGGGAACCATCCCATACCGGTCGTTCCAGTACCATCAGGTTTACCATCCTTGCCAACCGATGGACTTTGGCGTAGATCAAAGCGTCTCGCATTGCCAATTCTTGGAACATTCTCGTCAGCTACTTCCAGCACAGGGCAACGGGTCCATTTGATTTGATCAGCTGTGTTGATCACATCGACACTGGCCATGTTCACAAGATCGTTACGTGCCTTGAAACGACTCCATGATGGCGACATTACTCCATCTTTGTGACTTGTGAGTTTCCATGGGGCCCATGTACCTCCAAGAACAGTTTCGAATACCTGTTCATCATCACCATAGTCCTCATCACCAGTAGGAGGTTCATTTGGAGCTACAGTTCCTGATCTGATCCAATTGAATGGACTGACACCGTCTACGTCAGGCACACCGCTCAACCAGAATGATGTACCAGAGTAATTTATCCTTGAAGCCAAGAAACCCATACCATCGGCAATATTTCCTGGATCAATGGTCTGCTCAAGGAACACAGATAGTCCCCATTCAGGGATAAGCTGTTCGTAGCCATTCTGTAAACTGATTGATCGATCAGCATAAACTATGGTCTGATTACCTACCGATGGGCAATTTCCGTTGATACACTCGAGAGACCAATATGCGTCTGTAAGATCACCTGGAGTAATGGTATCGTGCATCTTAAACACGAAGTCTGCCACAGGAAGATTCTTGGGGTCGATGACTTTAATGTCGACCGGTCCGCGCCCGAAATCGTAAGTGATCTCTTTTATCCGGCCCTCTGGGCTTGCGACTATTTCCGCCATTGACCTCTCAGACAACCGTACATCACGACCGCCATTGCCTTGCCCTTCAATGCGGGTCAACCGTGGACCATCGCCATAGTTAGCACTTATGATCGTACCTTCCTGTTCGGGTTCTACTTTGTGAGGAATACCCAACATAGACGTGATAGCGCCTCCAAAAGCATTCTTTCTACCTGCAAGATAAGGTGTCTTCTGACCATCCAACGCCAAGGGGTCATTCTGGTTATAGGTCTTATAGTTATTGTACGCATAAGAAATAGCCATGTAATAGTATTTCTTATGGTTCACCAATCTACGGTCGCTGGTAGCAAACTCATCCTGCGTTATACGGAACGAATGACGAACACCGTCATTGGCTCCATTCACCATTTCAACCGGTACACTAGCATTCAATTCTTCAGAAAAAGTGAAGTTGACCAGTTGAGTTACAGGAGCATTGGTCAATGGATCTATGTTCTTGATATCACACTGAGCAACCAAACGGGCTACGTCAGAATTCTGCAGTTCTGAAGATGAAACAGTCTCATCTTTCAGTTGATATATCTGATATCCTTCAAATCTGAATACATTGTCCACATTAGGGTCATCACTCACAATGAAGGGGTCAACCTGAGCATAGTCTTCATTCGCATTATTGGAAGTAGAAGGGTTGGAAATAAGCAACACCAGCTCTCTGTCCAACTCGATCATCTCCAGAACTGGCGCATCAGGCCCATCGATGAGAACAAAACAGTTATCAAACAAGGCCTGAGCCTTATCATCTACTTTACGAAGCTTCTCAACTGATGCAAATGGGTCACTTGCGTTCGTGGCACGGGCCCAAACCACACCAACAGTCAAATCGTTCACCGCACCAGGTTCCAAAGTGAAAGGGCCTGCAGACTGCATAAATCTCCTATCAAAAGGAACGTTGCCAGCAGACTGTTCACTCCAAGCTGTTTGAGGAGTACCACTAGTTCCCCAACCACATGGGTCAGAATCTCCAGGAAACATGTAACCAGCGTCAATCCCAACGTTACATCCACTTGAGGGGTGACCATTACCACCATAACACATTGCATTATTATCTAACCAGATACCTCGCATGTAATTGTAGTAGTCAGAACCAGATTCTGGGTCGGTCTGGGCTGGATTACCTCCACCACCAGAGTTATTGTGGTAAACAAACCTTCTCATTCCGAAGCGCTCATTGTCCACTACTCCATCTCCGTAGCCTACACCAATTCCCTTGTACACAATTCCTCCCTCGGACACGGCTTGGGACACCTCACAATTGGTGTACAAAGGATTGTCTACTCCATCATTGTCTTGATATGGTCCTTGAAAGAAATCGACTCCCACAGCTGGGGGATTAGCCCCATACTGAGTTGGCCCTCCTGTACCGTCAACTGCCAAACCATTGTAGCAATAGCCAAGCCCTCTGCGCACATCACAACCAACGTAGTCATCATTGGCAAATCCAAGGTCGGCATCAACCCACTGAGCGAAATAAGTGTTCTGCAACGTGAATGAACCCCGGTTGATAAGTTCGTAGTTGTAGAACGTCATATCGTTGATTTCGTCATTTGTTGAAAAAGCAAATGCCTGACCACGAATCTCCATACCAATAGGATTTGCACCCGTCTCCGTATGAATGTTGCCTTTATCATTGAACACCCACCAATGTGTTTCGTCACCAAAAAGGCGCACTTTTCTGTTCTGAAGACAATCAAAATCGGTAGGGTTGATATCGTAGTAAGGATAATCACCACCATCCTCAGGATTGTAGCTTCCACTTCCATCGGCATCAAAATATGGCGCCAAATTGTAATCCTGGCCAGCTGCCACATCACCATGCGCAGGCCAGTTAAGAATAGATGCTGGAACTGTATAACCCGCATAGTCAATGTTCTCATCACACGATGGGTCCTCCTTACATAGGTACCATGCAACAAATTTGTCTACTTCTCCACGGGTTATCTTGAAGAACTTGTCATAAGCTGCGCAAGTGGCCGGATCGATCTCTGCCGTCACTGTGTTCAACGGGCCAGGCCAGAAGTCGAAACCCACTTGACGGAAGCGGACAGCTGCAACCTTGAGCTGATTGTTGATGTCTGTTCCTCCCATCCAAAGCGATCCGGCATACAAAGAATGTTTGCCTGAACCTTTTGGAATCTCGTATCGTGCTGTGCTGAGAAGATCCCACCACATGTCACCACCACTATGTATGGTAGCCCTCACGTTGTTCAACGAAAGTTCGATAGAAGAGGCAGGGGGTGCACAATCGGCTGCTATGTCCTTTGGACCTGCAACCTTATTTGATTTTTTGCCATCAACACCTCTTGACTTCTCCGCAAAGGCTTGACCGGCAACCAAGCCGATAAGCGATGCTACTGCGAGTATTCTGAATTGCTTTACCATGACCATTGCTTTTAAAATCGTTCCTTTTAGAAGTTTAACACCAGACCAATCCGGAACCTCCGTGGAATGGAGTAGTTGGCCGGATTGTTGGCCTTGACTGAATAAAGATCACGGAATGATTGTTCACTTGTCTGAGAGGCGATGTCATTCTGACTCTGGGCGGCAGCCAAGTAGCCATCATCATCGGGATTGCCAGTTGCACGATAAACACTGATAATATTCTGTGTATTCAAAAGGTTCTGTATATCTATGTAAACGTTCAAGATTGAAGATTTGGCTGGCTTATCATCTTTTGCCTTTGCCCATTGAATGTTAAAGTCACGGTCAATGCGCATGTCAATTCGGAACTGCCAAGGTTTAGACGACCCATTTATAGATCCTTCAAGAAACCCACTGGCTCCGCCACCGATAAGTGAAGTTGCAGTAGTGTTGGTCTGCGCTGAGAATGGTGTTCCGGAGCCCGCACGGATTATCGCGTTCACACCAAAATTCTGAAACCAATTAATGGTCTTTCCGCCTTTAGTAACAGTCTTAGGGCCATTGTAATCCTTACCTGCTCCAAAACGGTAATCAGCGCTGACCACAATGTTGTGACGTTGATCGAAATCCAGCGGTTGAGCCACACGCAAGTTGGGGAAGCCCGCATTCACAAGGTTCTCACTAGTTGTGGAATTGGAACCGGTACCATCTGCAAACTGCAAGGTATATGAAACACGGAACTGAAGGTTGTTTGTCCTACGCATGTCGTAGGTAAGCGTCAGACCTTTAACTGTGCCGAAGTCCAAATTCCTGTAGGTAAGATAAGTACGTGGATACGCCTCGGAAACCCTGTACACAGTTATCTGATCACGCATCTCACGATAGAATCCGTTTATCTCCAAAGCAGAACGTTTGCTCAATTTCTGCTTGAATCCGATAGCGTATTCAATTGTGGTCTCAGGCCTAAGGTCAGGATTATTAATGATATCATTTATGTTCTCCAAGAACATATAATCTACCAAACTTAGCCTGTTACCATCCAACGGACGCTGAGTAAGAACGTCATAGTTGGCAAAGAAAAGAGCATCTTCCGAAATCGGGAATGAGAACGATATACGTGGCATAACATTCACCTGTGGCTCATAATCCTTGAAGGCATCAGACGAGATTATTGACTGGCCGGGATTTACCAAGTATGGTGCGATGCCGGTACCGGTGCGAAGGACAGCAGGATTAGAAATCACGGTACCCTGAGCATTGTACCATATATCGCCATCACGATAACCCACAACAGCGGTAGGACTATTGATGTCATTCACATAGACCACTGCATTGTCAGATATATTGCTCGGGTGCGTTACTTGCTCTCCACCAGGAAAACTAGTCACATCTCCAGCTTTTACGGTCTCATACAGAGAGTACGGGTCTTTGAGAACTTTTTGGTTTGCATCAAAACGATCAACCCTTACACCGACACGGAAAATAAGATCCTTAAAAGTAAATTCATCCTGAATATATCCAGAGATGTAAATCGGTTCAAATGGGGCAACCTTACGTGTAAATCTTCCATTCTCATCTTTCTCTGTAAAGAAATCTTCGAAAGTCGGTTTGCTTGAAAGCTTGTTGCCAGTGTGGTCAAAACCATAGTAGTTCACGAGGTAGTTACCATTGTTCAACAATTCATCAGCACTGAACCAGTCAGTTTGAAAGAAAGATGGGTCGAAAGAATCGATATCCAACCAATCGGTTCCGGCTGGGTTCAATCCCAACGCCTGACGCATGTTGTAATCCACAAAATACTGACCTACACCACCAAGCAATGGATTGTTGGCATCAATTGGCGTATAAAGCGGATTATAGGAAATAGTATCTGTATAATTCCCACCCTCATCGAAGTGAACGATCGGATTTTCTGTGTCCTGCTGCGCTAAATGGCTGTTAGCATACTGCCTTGTAATCTGCCAGAGACCATAAGGCGAGTATGAAATCGAGGCGTCACTGCGCTGCTCGTACTCGAATCCAAGCGAAATTGAGTGGTTTTTGATGTCAAAAGCACCTGTGGCAGCAACACGGAACTGCGTTTGAACTTGCTTCAAGTAGCGGTTGTAAGCATATCCGGTATTTCTCCAAAGGTTATAAACGTTATCTGGAAAGTCGCCATTGCGCAAGGCACCACGATCCTGATCGATCTGAGTCAAGTTCTCATAACGACCTGTTGCGTCAGGGTTGAGGTCATAATACTGTTGGGTATATGCAGACAAATCAGGATTAATATCAGATGATTGAAAACCGATCAGTGTATCTCTATCGGGTCCTTGCAAGAAACCTGGCAAGCCTGTGGTCGGATCAATTCCGAATGCATAGGTCTTCTCCTTATATGTATTGAACTTACCAACATAACCATATCTAAACAACTGGTCCTCATGACGAGCATCCTGTTGAATAATGGTTCCTGTCTCATAGTCAGCCTGTATACTGTAGTAGGCATTGGAAATCACAGACGATTTCTTGTTCTCTTCATCTTGCTTGGCATTGTTGAAGCGCTGAGTGAAACGACCGAACACCCTCCATGTCTTGTTTATCTGCTCACCATTGTTCGAGTAGTTGAACATCGAATTGGCATAATCGTAAATCTTCCTGTCGTTGAAATCCAATGAGCCACCCACCTTGAAGGTAATGTTTGGTGTTGTATACAGGTCAATGTTACCCGAAGCCACCACACCGCGAGATGGCACATTCTTTCTTTGGCCATTGAGTTGAAGGTCACTTTGACGGACAAACTCAGAAGCTAAGAAGCTTCCACCTGACGGACTCTTAATGATAGGATTTGCACGCAGATCGGCCAACTTATCTTCGTTTACGTAATACTGACCAATTGCGGACGGACGAGGGTCTTGAGTGTAGCTCACCTCACCAGATAGAAAATAACCTAACAAAGGGCGTTTAGCTTTTCCTTCAGGATCAGTACGGTCCTTGATACTGATCAATGGTCCAGATATGTTAGCACCAATCAAATGATATCCCTGCGCATCCAAAGCATAATCACGGTCGTTTATCTTAAATCCACCTGAGCTCAGTAATTCTATCCCACCAGTTGTTTTGCGGGCAGCTCCTTTGGTAGTAATGGAGATGATACCACCTGTTGCGTCACCAAACTGCGCAGGCACACCACCAGTCATTACACTCACCTGATCGTAAGCAGACTGAGGAATGGATGAAGATCCTCGAACTTTGACACCATCAATATAGGTGTCAGTTGAACCATCACGAGTACCACGCACGCTACCTACTTGACCATCATTATCCTGCACCCCAGCAACAGTAGTTACAGCAGCATTTGTTCCTCTACTTGGCATTTTAGATATATCTGCCCCAGTGATCGTAGTCTTCGAACCTCCGTCCTTTTCAATCAATGGAACCTCGTAAGCTATTACCTGCACCTCACCAAGAGCAATACCTGAAGTAAGCTTAAAATCGACAAATGAAATTTGCCCTGCGCTAACCTTAACGCCAGTCTTTTCCTGAGCACCATAACCCACAACAGAGGCCTTAACAACGTAATTTGTTCCTGGCTTCAATGCTGCGATCTTGTATTTGCCATCAAAGTCCGTAGAAGCACCAGTAACTTGCTGGCCCGCTTGCAAAACAATGACATTAGCAAAAGGCACGGTCTCGCCAGTAGCCTGATCGGTAATGACACCCGACAGGGTGCCAGTGCCTACCTGAGCATTGGAAAAAGTTATCGCGCCTATGGAAAATGTGGCGAGTAGGAGAAGTTTTCTCATCATATCTGTATGGTTTCAGATGCTTCTGGAAAAAGCGCGGCTAAAATAGAAAAGATCAATTGGGCCACCCGATTCTGTTAAACAAATGTTAAAACGTGTTAAATGGCTAAGCGTAAGGTCGTTGGAGAATGGTGTTATAGATGAGTGCCTTTCGCATATCCAGGTCTTCCTTCATCAAATCGCTGTAGAAGACCTTTGGACGCACTTCATCTTGAGTTTTTTGGGACCTCCTCTCCACTCTAGGACGCTGTCCCTCTGCATATTTTGGAGCATCCGCTGATAGGAAAGGCCGTGGCGCCAAAGGCGTCAAAACATTAGCTGGCGCCTTTTGCTCCTGTCTCTTTTCACCGAACTGTTCCGATATCATTTCTTCAAATGATTTAGGAACCTCCAAGGTATTTGGCCTATCAATCACTGGTTGAGCCTTCCGTCCTTCATTATAGGCTCGCTCTGCTTCCTTAGATGCCTTGGCCTCTTGAGACTTCTTGTAAAAATTGAATGCGAGCCAAGCTGCTCCAAAAATGAGATAGAGAATCTGTTCCATGGTTTTCGAATTACGTTAACTGCTGATCTCTTGCCGATACACTATCGATCCTAATTCTTGTTAAGTCAATCACTATTTCCTTTTATTCTTCTGCTTCCAACTCTTAGGCTTGTTTCCCTTGTCCGCTTTCTTCTTACTCTTTTTCATTCTTTTTCTAGTTTCCTTGTCCTGAGACTTCAAATGTGCTTTCAGCCCTGCCTGCTGTGCTTTCACTTCTTCTTTTTTCAAAGCTGCCTGTTTCTTCTCCGTCTCTTTTTGAGCTTTGGATGCTTGACTTTGAGCTATCGCAGGCGCCACACTAAATACTGACAAGAAAACTATGATCACGAGATGTCTTAACATGATGTCAAAATGGTTGTTTTTCTCAGATGTGAATAAAACAAAAATGTCACTTGAATTTGTGGATGGCCGAAAATACATAAGTGTATTTCAACAATTAGAGAGTCTTAGTT
>JBFYQB010000044.1:0-4760 GCA_041302955.1 Flavobacteriales bacterium | reverse complement strand
CTGAAATACTCGTTCATATGCATGTCAGATTCATTCACCTGCCCGAAAGAAAAGGTCATTGATGCATCCATCGCTATTCTGCGCCTCCATATGGAGCAAAAAAAGTTGCCACCCTTTGGGGTGATGGCCTTTGAAGCCTACTTGGCAGTATGTGCGTAAGCTTATACAGTGGCCAATCATCGCAAGAACATGTTGTCCCGTTCGCGGTGTGCCACCTGCCCAGAGCTTGTACGTGTCGCCATGGAGGAGCGGCTCATTTAGGCGGTAGCGGATATGCCGGAGCCTGACATCTTCACCCATTTCACGAACATCAGGAAAATGAACAGCGTTGCCAGGCCATTGAAAATATTGTGATGGTCGATGAACTGATGATGATCGAAATAAATGGTAGTGACACAAAGAATGGTGACCCGGAGAATGTTGATGGCGTGAATACCCATGAGTCCAAGGGGAATGAACCAGAGTCTGTTCTTCCATTTGCCAGGAAATGAAATGACCAATGCGGTGAACATGGCCATCATGTCAATTCCCAAGCAGAAGTTGCGGATATGCACGTCAATGGCCGATTCGTAGAGGTCGATGTTACGCAGGTTGAAAGTCTCGGCACCATGCCCCATCAGCCGCAGCAGCAGCGCTGATGCTTCCGTCAAGGTGAGCATGCTGTAATGCACAAAGCGACTGTAATTAGGGCCGATGATTGGGAGTGTCCACGCTCGGGGAACGAACCAGATGAAATAGACCGCACAGAGCACCCCCATGGTCGCGAGGAATTGGATCAGCACTTTCTGGTCGGAGGACAATTTGGGCATCATCTCAGCATCGTGTTTTCAAAGGCTCAACCGTTCGCGTAGCTCCGTGGCCACTTGGGTGGTAATGAGGTTATGGGCCTTGTCGAGCAATACTACCCTCACCTTCTCATCATCGGCACTGCTCAACTTCATGGCCAGCGAAGGATGAATGATGCGGTCATGCTTTCCGAATACCAACAGTGTTTTGATATTGTAGCGATGGATCTTGCTGCGAATGTCCTGAAGGTCTGGAGTGATGAGGCGGAATGCGCGCCATACGTCATACACCTTCTGCCGATTTTCGCGTGTTCCCAACTGATGAAAAATGAACTGCTCGATCTTTCGGTCCAATATGCGGGCGTTGGCCAATAGTCGGGTGGCCGAAAGCAGCCTTTTAGGATCGGCAATTACGCGTCCATAAAGCCATTTTCCCGCCTTGGTGTTTGCCGTGAAGCGATAAAGTGGATTGATCTTCAACCCGTCCGGAGCAATAAGTATGATGGCCTCGATCTTTCCGGGCATCAGCTCGACCAGTTTGAGGGCCACTTTGCCTCCAAGGCTGAAAGCAAGTAATGAACAACGCGATGCTTTCTCACTACGCAGCACTTGCGAAAGCAGATCGCCCAGTTCAGCGGGTTTCAATGATTCTTTGTTCAGATGCGTTTCTCCATGATGCGGCAGATCGAAATGAATGCCACGGCTTTCTGGCCTGAAATGCCGCATGAAATGCGCCATCACCTCACCACTCTGTCCATATCCGTGGAAGGAGATCCACAGGTCATCGCCTTCGCCTGTTTCCACATAGCTCCACGTGGCCTTGCCAACTTGAATGTGCTTGCGGACAGGAGATGTAGAAAAGGTGTTCAAAAAAGCGGTGCTTGCCGTCAAAGGTAAGATGCTATGGGCAGTACCTTCGCAGGGTTTGAAAAGGAGGTTGGTTGCGCAAGTGATGACCGAGATTTCAACCCCAAAATCAACCCACATAAAATGCCCAAAGACCAATCCATCAAATCGGTGCTCATCATCGGTAGCGGACCGATAGTCATCGGCCAGGCCTGCGAATTCGACTATGCGGGCTCTCAGGCTTCCAAGTCGCTGCGCGAAGAGGGTATCGAGGTGACCATTATCAACCCGAACCCTGCCACCATCATGACCGACAAGGTGACGGCCGACAACATCTATCTGTTGCCGCTGGAGCCCAAGAGCATCGTCAAGATATTGGAGAAGCACAAGATCGACTGCGTGCTACCGACCATGGGCGGACAGAGTGCTCTCAACCTCGCCATCAAGTGCAAGGAAATGGGCATCTGGGACAGGTACAATGTGCGGATGATCGGGGTCGATGTGGAGGCCATCGAGATCACCGAAGACCGCGAGAAGTTCCGCAAGCTGATGGGCCGGATAGGTGTAGCTATGGCTCCTCAGGCCACCGCCAAGTCATTCCTCGAAGGAAAAGAAGTGGCGCAGGAATTCGGATTCCCGCTCTGCATCCGCGCATCTTATACACTTGGCGGAGCAGGTGCGAGCATCGTGTATGACCCTGCCGAGTTTGACAAACTACTGAACCGCGGTCTGCAACTGTCGCCCATCCACGAGGTGATGATAGACAAGGCCGTGTTGGGATGGAAGGAATTTGAGCTCGAACTGCTGCGCGATGCCAACGACAACGTGGTCATCATCTGCTCCATCGAGAATTTCGACCCGATGGGCATCCACACAGGAGACAGCATTACCGTGGCCCCGGCCATGACCTTGAGCGACAAGACCTATCAGCGCATGCGCGACATGGCCATCAAAATGATGCGCTCCATCGGCAATTTCGCAGGTGGTTGCAACGTGCAGTTTGCGGTGAGCGATGACGAGAAGGAGGACATCATTGCCATCGAGATCAATCCTCGGGTTAGCCGCTCATCTGCCTTGGCATCAAAAGCCACGGGCTATCCCATCGCCAAGATTGCATCCAAACTGGCCATTGGTTATCACTTGGATGAATTGCAGAATCAGATCACCAAGACCACTTCTGCCTTCTTTGAGCCTACGTTGGACTATGTGATTGTGAAGATTCCCCGCTGGAACTTCGACAAGTTCAAAGGCACCGACCGCAGGTTGGGCCTACAGATGAAGAGCGTGGGTGAAGTGATGGGCATCGGCCGCACATTCCAAGAAGCGTTGCAGAAGGCGTGTCAGTCCTTGGAGATAAAACGCAACGGCCTCGGTGCAGATGGCAAGGAACTCCGCGACCAGCAACAACTGCTGCACAGCCTTGGCAATGCCAGCTGGAACCGCCTATTCCACATCTATGATGCCTTCAAAATGGGCATTGCGCTTAAAACGATCCAAAGCATCACCCGCATCGACAAATGGTTCTTGGAACAGATCCAGGAGCTGATCGCATTGGAGGATGAGATTTCGAAATACCGCTTGGACACCCTGCCACGTGACCTGCTTTATGAGGCCAAGCAGAAAGGCTATGCCGACCGTCAGATCGCGCATCTGCTCAATTGCTTGGAAAGTGAAGTGTTCAACCGCAGGCATGAGCTGAACATCAATCGGGTGTACAAACTGGTGGACACCTGCGCGGCCGAATTCCCTGCGCAGACCCCTTATTACTATTCCACCTTCGAGGACGAGAACGAGAGTGTGCGTTCCGACAAGAAGAAGATCGTGGTGCTTGGCAGCGGGCCTAACCGCATAGGCCAAGGCATTGAGTTCGACTATTCGTGTGTGCATGGCGTGTTGGCGGCCAAGGAATGTGGCTACGAGACCATCATGATCAACTGCAACCCCGAAACGGTGAGCACCGACTTCGACACGGCCGACAAGCTCTATTTCGAACCCGTGTTCTGGGAACATATCTACGACATCATTTTGCACGAGAAGCCCGAAGGCGTCATCGTTCAGTTGGGCGGACAGACCGCACTGAAACTGGCCGAAAAGCTGGAACGCTACGGTATCAAGATCATCGGCACCGATTATCAGAGCCTCGACCTTGCCGAAGACCGCGGACGGTTCTCCACCCTGCTGGCCGAATACGGCATTCCTTACCCCAAATTCGGGGTGGCAGAAGATGCCGACCGCGCGGTAGAACTCAGCAAAGAACTCGGATTCCCACTGTTGGTGCGCCCCAGCTATGTGCTTGGCGGACAGAGCATGAAGATCGTCATCAACGAGCGCGAACTGGAGGAACACGTGGTGAATCTCCTCCGCGACCTTCCCGGCAACCGCATCCTGCTCGATCATTTCCTAGAGAATGCCATCGAGGCCGAATCCGACTCCATCTGCGATGGCGAGGATGTTTACATCATCGGCATCATGGAGCATATCGAACCCGCAGGCATCCACTCTGGCGACTCCTATGCGGTGCTGCCTCCCTTCGACCTCAGCGACAATGTGATGCGCCAGATAGAGCAGCACACCCGCACCATCGCTGTGGCTCTGAAGACCGTTGGGCTCATCAATATCCAGTTCGCGGTCAAAGACGAAGTGGTCTATATCATCGAGGCCAACCCGCGAGCATCCCGCACCGTGCCGTTCATCGCCAAGGCCTACGATGAGCCATACGTGAACTACGCCACCAAGGTCATGATGGGCGAAAAGAAGGTGAAGGACTTCAACTTCAACCCCAAGCGCAAAGGCTACGCCATCAAGATCCCGGTATTCAGTTACGACAAATTCCCTGATGTCACCAAGGAGCTCGGCCCCGAGATGAAATCAACTGGCGAGGCCATCCGCTTCATAGACGACCTTCAGGACGAGTTCTTCCAAGAGGTGTATTCGGAGAGGAACCTATATCTGAGCAGATAACCCAACATGACAGGACTACTCAAGACCATACTATTCCTCATCATACTCTACTATGCTTGGAAACTGCTGTTCAGGCTGATGTTTCCGGTCGTGCTGCGCAAGGCTACAGAAAAGGCGCAGCAGACCATGAACGAGCGCATGAAGCAGGCCTACGAGCAACAACAGAAC
>JBFYQB010000043.1:0-4663 GCA_041302955.1 Flavobacteriales bacterium | reverse complement strand
CCCCAAGGTTGTTGAGGCTGTTGGCGATGCCCATCGAATCCTGCAGCTCTTCGCGCAGCTGGAGGGCCTTGGCGTGGTTCTTCACAGCCTTGCCCAGGTCGCCCATGTTGAGGTGGATGATGGCGATGTTGCTGAGGCAGGCGGCCTCGCGCTTGCGGTCGGCCAGCTTCACGTTCAGCTCGTTGGCCAAGAGGAGTTCTTTCATGGCCTTGGCGTAGGCGCTCGAGATGATGTAGGCATTGCCCAACGATTGGCGGCAGATGGCCTCTCCGTCCGTGTCGGCCGCTTTCACCGCCAAGGCTACGCCCTGAAGGCCATAGCGGATAGAGCGCTCGGTGTCGGTAGTGCGCAGAATGCGGCACAGTTCAGAGTAGGCCCGCACCTTCGAGGTGTCACGGGCGGTGGCCGTTACACGGAGCAGCGAATCCAGCGTTGCATCCTTTGACTGCGCAGATGAAGACTGCGACAGCACCAGTGCAAGCAGCACGATGGCCAATGGCAGACCGAACCTCATATAAGACCAGCGAAACACGGAGCGAATATGCGCAAAGCTATCGTGTTGACGACATGCCATCTGTTTCTCGCAGAGCCGCTAAGACGTTGGGAAACGATGATCGCACCGAAGATGCGCGGGGCTTACTCCCCTACCCTCACCCGCAGGTAGACAGGCTGATGGTCAGAGTGCTTGAAGTCCTTGTTCAGCACCCGGACCTCCTCCACCACAAGACCGGGGCTTACAAGGAAGAAATCGATGACGAAGGTCTCGGTCTGTCCGGCCACGTAGGCTGCCTTAAGGTCGCGGTTGGTGCCAAAGGAGGTGTCAAAGGCCCATTTCCAGCCGGGCATGAAATCGGGGTCGGCCTCGCGAAAGCCGGTGCCGGGTGCGCCTTGGTTCCAATCGCCTCCCACTACGACCAGATTGCCTTTGGCCTCTTCTTTTTGAAGATATGCTTTCAGATAGCCCAGCTCAGCGGCCTTCAGGGTGCCATCGGCATCGTAGGCAGAATTGTGGGTGTTGAGAATGATAAGCTCCTTACCGTTGGCGAGTGGCGTGCGCTGCTCCAAGAAACAGCGGTCGAGAAAATAGATGCTGTTGGGCCACGGAAAGCTGGAAGGGAACTGATAGCGGTTGGCGGCCGTGGTGGCAAATCGGCCATAGGTGCCAAGGCCGGCCATCACCTTGCCCATGGGATCGAGAAAGGGAATGGGCACAAAATCGACCCGGTAGTTGAGGGCGAAACTTGCGTTGTGGCCGCTGAGGGCGTCACTTACAGACCTATGCTCGTTCCTGTGCCACGAGCGTTTGGCAAGGGTGTCTATCTCCTGAATGAGAAACACATCAACGGTATCAAGCTCCTTCAGCGTGGCGAGAATGCCATCGCAGTTCTTGGCCACGATATCCTCGGACATGCGCACCGTTGTGCCTCCATCGTAGAAGAAATCGCTCTCCTCGCCCAGTCCGCCATAACCTATGTTCCATGTGATGAGCGTAATGATGCTGTCGGGCATGGCCTGCTGCACGTTTGCCACCGCCACGGTCTCCACCTCCTCGGGCTGAAAATCGGTCAGGGTGCCGTAGAGCAGATGGCCGCCCACATAGAGCAAGGGGATCAACACGATGACCGCAACGATCTTGAGTATGGTTTTCAGCATGGTATGAGATGGAAAGCCAAAAGTAAGCGCTTAAACTTCGGTGCGCATATCCTGACGACCGAACGGCCTAACCCTTACATTTGGGCAAAAGCTGACAGCACAAATGGCACACACTACCTCTCAATGGACCGCGACAGACGGCATCAGACTATTCGCTCAGGCATGGACCGTGGAAGCGCCAAAGGCGGTGATCGGCATCATCCATGGCATGGGCGAGCATTCATCGCGCTATGCACATGTGGCCAAAGCGCTGAACAACGCGGGCATGACTGTGGTGTCCTACGATCAGCGGGGACATGGCAAAAGCGAAGGCAAGAAGGGACACACCCCTTCATTGGACCTGCTGCTGGACGGGGTGGACCAACTGCTGGAGGAAATGGGCCGCTTGGCACCAGCTGCTCCCAAATTCCTTTTCGGTCACAGCATGGGAGGCAATGTGTTGCTCAACCATGCCCTTAGGCGCAACCCCAAGGTGAACGGTATCATCGCCTCGGGGCCCTATCTCCGTTTGGCATTTGAGCCGCCCGCCATTCAAGTTGCCCTTGCCAAACTTGTAAAAGGAATAGTGCCCGCCTTGGGGCAGCCCACCAATCTTGATGCATCGGCCATAAGCCGCGACAAGGCCGTTGTGGACGCTTACCTGAAAGACCCATTGGTGCACGGTCGCATCACTCCCGCATTCTTTGTAGAGATAGATGGCGCGGCCAAATGGGCATTGGAGCATGCGGGCGATCTGAAATTGCCCCTACTGATCTACCATGGCGCTGCAGATAAGCTCACTTCGCATGATGCCAGCAAGGAATTCGCCTCCAAGGTCAAAGGCGATGTGACCTGGAGATCTTGGGCTGGACTTTTCCATGAATGCCATAATGAGCCAGAGCAGCAGCAAGTGTTCGAGGTCATCATCAATTGGGTGAACGCCCATATCTGAACAGAACAAGTTGGCATGGCTGCGAGGCCCGCAATTGTTGCGACCTTCGACCCCGCGCAGCAAACGCCCTAAAAGCTGACCGTGTCGGTACTGAAAAAACTTGCAGGCCAAACGGCCATATACGGCCTTAGCTCCATTCTGGGGCGGTTTCTGAACTATCTGCTGGTGCCCTTGCACACGGTGGTATTTCTGCCCGAGCAATACGGTGTTATCACCGAGATGTATGCCTACGTGGCATTTCTCATCATCCTGCTCACCTATGGCATGGAGACGGCCTTCTTCCGTTTCTCGTCCAACAAGGAGCATGACCCGGAAAGGGTGTTCAGCACCGCGCTGTCTTCTCTGGCAGCCACCACCACGCTGTTCATTCTGGCAGCCATGGCCTTTGCCCAGCCCATTGCCGACTGGCTGCTCTATCCCGACAATCGGGAATATGTGGTATGGTTTGCCATCATCATCGGTCTTGATGCAATTACGAGCATCCCCTTGGCCAAACTGCGCGAGCAGAACAAGGCAAAGACCTTTGCGGCCATCAATATTGCCAACGTTCTGGTCAATATCGGGCTCAATGTGTTCTTTCTGGGCTACTGCCTGCCACTGGTGAGCGAAGGCGGTGGCAACTGGCTTACAGACACGTTCTACGATCCCGCTACCGGAGTGGGCTATGTTTTCATTGCCAACCTGATAGCCAGTATGGTCAAGTTCCTGCTGCTGACGCCTACCATGCTGCAAGGCTTCACGCGTCCCGACCCTCGGTTGCTGCGCCTCATGCTCATCTATGCCGCACCCCTGTTGGTGGCAGGACTGGCCGGCATGATGAATGAGACTCTGGACAGGATACTTCTGAAGCGCATGCTGTATCCTGAGATTGGCGAAGTGGCCACGATGCGTACCATAGGCATCTACGGTGCGTGTTACAAGATCAGTATTGTCATCACGCTCATGATCCAGGCGTTCCGCTATGCTGCTGAACCCTTCTTTTTCTCGCAGGAGAAGGAATCGGGCAGCCGACAACTCTATGCCAAGGTGATGACCTGGTTCGTCTGGGTGCTTGCGGGCACATTCCTATTTGTGATGCTCTACATAGACGTGTTCAAGCATTTCATCCCGAACAAGGACTATTGGGAAGGGCTGCGCATTGTACCTGTACTGCTATTGGCCAATATTTTCCTCGGCATTTACTACAACCAATCGGTCTGGTACAAACTGACCGGGAAGACGGGATATGGCGCTGCGCTGGCCATTTTCGGGGCTGTGATAACCCTTAGTGTGAATCTGGCCTTTATTCCAACGTATGGCTATGTGGCCTCTGCATGGACCACGCTGCTCTGCTACGGCAGCATGATGGTGGCCTCCTATGTGCTTGGCCGCAAACACTACCCAGTTCCTTATGCCATCGGCAAGCTGACCATTTTCGTTGGAAGCGCGCTGCTACTTTGGGCTGCAAGTCTGGCTTTGGGGGTGAGTAGTAACCCCTACTGGATGGTCATCAATGTCGGCTTTCTGGGGGTGTGGTTGGGCATCACTGGCCCATTGGTGCGCAAAGTTTAGCGCGTCACGTCAAAACCAAATAAAAGTAGTTTAGGGCCGTTGTCTCCTCCCTGCCCATGACCCACGGCCTCCACCTCCTCGACCACGTTGTCTTTCTGGTCTATTTTATCATTGTGGCCAGCTATGGCTATTGGGTGTATCAGCGCAAGAAGAGCGCACTGGCCGATTCGAAGGACTTCTTTCTGGCCGAGGGTTCCCTCACGTGGTGGGCCATCGGGGCATCGCTGATCGCTTCGAACATTTCTGCCGAGCACTTCATCGGCATGTCGGGCGATGGATTCATGATGGGGATGGCCATTGCCAGTTATGAGTGGATGGCCGCTGCCACGCTGATCATTGTGGCGGTGTTCTTTCTTCCCATCTATCTGAAGAATAAGATCTACACCATGCCGCAGTTCCTGAGGCAACGCTACAGCGGCCGCGTGGCGATGCTGATGGCGTTGTTCTGGCTGTCGCTCTACATTGTGGTGAACCTGACGAGCATCCTCTATCTCGGTGCGCTGGCGGTGAGCACCATTTCCGGCATTG
>JBFYQB010000042.1:0-4993 GCA_041302955.1 Flavobacteriales bacterium | reverse complement strand
CGGGTAACAATGGGTAGAAAGGGCCTTTGTAGGCCTCGTTGCCCATCAGGCTCAGCGCACCGTTGGAACTGCCATGGTAGGCATCCTGAAAACCGATCAGGCCCGAACGACCTGTGACACGTTTGGCAAGTTTGATGGCACCTTCGATGGCCTCACTACCGGAATTGACAAAATACACGGAATTGAGACGCTCGGGCAACAAAGCGCATATCTGCTCCGCAAAATGCATCTGCGGAGCTTGAACATATTCGCCATAGACCATCAGGTGCATGTGCGTAGCAGCTTGTTGCTGAACAGCTTCTACCACTTTTGGATGACAATGCCCCACGTTACTGACCGAGATGCCAGCAATCAGATCCATATAGCTCGTGCCATCTGGCGCGTACATGTACATGCCTTCGGCCCGCTCAATCACCAAGCCCATTGGACTTTGTGATGTAGGTGCAAGATGACGCAACATCAACTGGCGTGGACTGGGCATGGCGCGAAATTAGGTGAAATGAACACGGGCATTGTCACAAAAAAAAGGGAGAGCCTTCCGACCCTCCCTTACCAACCTCACCTTGTTCAATCCAGCTATTACTTGGCGTTGCCTTTCAGCGTCACTTCAAATTCGAGTTCGTTCTTGATAGCCTTGTCGCCAAGATCATCAAAGAAGCTGGTAGAACCGTAACGTACATCGTACTTGCTGCGGTCAACGGTGATTTTCGCTTTCGCTGTCACAGTACCGTTTGACTCGGTAACAGTAGCGGGGAAATTCACTTCGTGTGCCTTTCCTTTTATGGTCAGCATGGCTTTTACGTTATTCTGCGCATCTGAACTCACAATGGCCAACGTGGCTGTTTTGTGGTTTGCCGTGTCGAAGAAGTCGGCAGAGTTGAGGTGGCCCACCAACTTATCGCGCATGCCGCCATCAAGGTCGGTGTTGGCAATAGAGGTCATGTCGATAGTGAATTTGCCAGCTGTGATCTTGCCGTCTGTCACTTGCAGTCCACCTTCACTCAATTTCACTGTGCCCGTATGACTACCGCCTACGATTTTACCGCCTGTCCAAACGATAGAACTGGTAGTACTGTCGATCTGGTAGTACTTGGCAACTGGTGCAGGTGTGAATGCCGCCAAAGCAATGAAAGCAATGAGTCCTCCGAAAATGTTAATGTTTTTTTTCATGATGATGTGTTTTTGAGTGTGTTGTAAAGTGACGGAACAAATGTAACGACTAAACATCAATGTCGAAACATTGAAATGAAATTATTTTTCATCAGTTCGATTTTTTAAGGTGCCCTCATAGATGTCGTAGCGTGCAAAGCGGCACTCCAAAGCACCATTATAGAGGATGGTGCGGCTGGTGGTGCGCAGTCCCACGCTCTTCAATGCCTCCATGTTGCTGGTCAGGATGAAACAGGTGTAGCCCTTGAAATTCTGCTTGAAGGTGTCGCCCATCCTTTTATAAAGGGCCGCAATGTCCTCCTTGTCCATTCTCTCTCCGTAGGGCGGGTTGAGCACCAATGTGCCCGGGCCGGGAGGCGGTACCACATCTCCGAACTCTTTTACTTCACAGATGATGTCATCGCCCAGTTCGGCATTGTAAATGTTCTTACGGGCTTTGGAGATGACATTGCTGTGCATGTCGCTGGCGCGGATGTCCACCTTGCGGTCAAGTATGCGTTTCATGCAGGCCTCCACGATGGCGTCCATCAACTCCTGATCGAAATCGTCCCACGTTTCAAACCCATAAGGCTCCTTGCGGAAGATGCCTGGTGGTATCTGCAACGCCTTGATGGCAGCCTCAATGGCCAGCGTGCCCGAACCGCACATGGCATCTATGAAAGGAGTGTTGGGATCCCATCCGGAAAGCTCCACCATGCCCGCGGCAAGCACCTCGTTCAATGGAGCTTGACCTGTAATGATACGGTATCCACGCCTGTGCAGCGAATCGCCTGTACTGTCGAGCGCAATGGTGCAGTCGTGGCCGTTAATATGCACATTGATGGAAAGGTCTGGGCTTTCCACATCCACATTGGGCCGTTCGCCCCGCTTTTCGCGGATGCGGTCCACAATGGCATCCTTGCATTTCAGCGCCATGAAGCCCGAATGCGTGAACGTTTCGGAATGCAGCACAGCATGGACAGCGAAGGTGCTGTCGGTCTGTATCAACTCCTCCCAAGGAATGGTTAATGCCAACCGATAGAATGAATCCTCGCTGTTGGCAATGAACTGCTTAATGGGTTTTAAAACACGAATGGCGAATCGCGACCGGAAATTGACCTTGTACATGGTGCCGAGGTCACCACTGAAATGCACCGCCCGATGGGCAAGTTTCACATTTCGCGCTCCCATTTCGCGCAACTCACCTGCCAATAATTCTTCCATGCCGGCAAGCGTGGTGGCCGTCATGGCCATGTCCGGACGTTTCGACTCAGTTTTCATCGACAGCCAATAGCATCATCCACGCCTCTTTTATCTTACCTTGCCCTAACAGCATCTGGGCATTCTGATGCAGTTGCTTCTGCACATCGTTACGGTTCCTGTCATTCAGCTTTAGAAAAGAAGCCGTGTTCGGTTCACTTCTGAATGCGGTCAACTCTTCCTGCGAAGGAAGTGCGGCCACGCTGCCCAGCAGTCCGAGGTCATTGCCCGTGAGCACATGGCTTTCGCGAATGTGCTCAGGGATCGCATCCACTCCCATGCCATGGTCGCGGCCTGGCTTGGCTATTTCAAACAGTGCATCTCCCGAAGCACGGCAATACCAATCGCCACCCATGCGGGCCACAAGGTCAATCTTGTTCGGGTCGATGTTGCCGTTCTCGCCCAATACGTCCTCGCTGATGTGCATCCTCACTATCTCGGCCACGATCAGATTTCCAGCACCACCCTCATCGCCAAGTTTTATCACCTCCCGAACCTTGCATTCGAATTGCACGGGAGATTCTTTAACTCGGAAAGGCCGCACAAGGTCGGAGGCCAAAGGTGTGAGGCCCGCCTTTTCGAACTCATTCACGCCTTCAGCATACTCTGTGCTGGCAAGGTTCATCTGCTGCACAAGGTCGTAGTTCACCACATTGATCACCACTTCCTTCACCGCCTCCACGTTGTGCAGGGTGTGTTTGGTGGTGTTGCCACGCACTCTTCGTGCAGGACTGAAAATGGCAATAGGCGGATTGGCGCTGAACACATTGAAGAAGCTGAACGGTGCAAGATTTGGCCTGCCTTCAGCGTCAATGGTGCTGGCAAACGCGATGGGGCGCGGGGCAACTGCGCCCAACAAAAGGCCGTGAAACTTGCCTGTTTCAAGTTCTTTGGGGTCGATACTTCGCATGAACAATTGATTTTTCGAAAGGCTTCAAAGGTACTTCATGAAGGGGGTGACTATTTTTGTGGAAACAGAGATTTAGAGATTATTCAAAGTTCAAATTGCACCGCAATCTCACTGAAATGAAATCGGGTCAGTAAGCTGTTAACCGCTGTAACTAATTTCCCGATGGCTTTTTCCGAAATAAAAAATCGGACTTTAAATTGAAGCTGAGATTTATTTAATTTTGCACTCCCTTTTCACAAGGATGGTTCTTTTGAATAATGCGGATATGGTGAAATTGGTAGACACGCCAGACTTAGGATCTGGTGCCGTGAGGTATGTGGGTTCGAGTCCCTCTATCCGCACTCAATGAGAGGGAGGTGCCCAGTGCATCTCCCTTTTTTTGCTTCAAAACGAATAGCAGCAACACACAACAAGACATAAAGCAATGCATATCAGCACACATAATGTTGACGACCTGAATGCCCGTGTGGTCATCAATCTGGCCCCGTCCGACTATCAGCCTTTGGTGGAACAGAAGATTAAGGAGCACGCCAAGAAGGTGAAGGTTCCCGGATTTCGCCCCGGCAAGGTTCCAGCAGGCATGGTGAAGAAGATGTACGGTACATCTATCCTCATTGACGAGGTGAATAATATGCTGAGCCGCAAGGTGTATGAGTACATTCAGGAAGAAAAACTGAACATACTTGGCAGCCCGCTTCCTTCTGCATCGGCCAAATCTCAGGCAGATTGGGACAACCCGAAGGAAATGGAGTTCACCTACGATCTTGGTCTGGCCCCGGTCATCAATGTGAAGTTGGACAACAGCACTTCGTTCACTCAGTATGTTATCCGCCCAACGGACAAGGATATCGAGAGTGCTTTGGATAATCTTTCACGTAGAAATGGTGAGATGGCCGAGGTGGAAGCCATTGGCGACACTGACCTTGTGAAAGTGCAATGGGTAGAATTGAATGCTGATGGCTCAGTGAAAGAGGGCGGTGTACTTCATAGCTCAAGTATTTCTATGGACGCTGTAGATGAAGCGTCCAAAGCGGGTCTTCTTGGATTGAAAGTTGGCGATAGCGCAGTAGTCGATCATACCGCATTCTCAAAGAACGATACCGACCGTGCTGCTATGCTGGGCGTTAAGAAAGAAGAACTTGACACCATCAATCCTGATTTCAAGATCACGGTCGAGCGCATTCAGCGTTTGGTGCCTGCCGAGTTGAACGAGGAGCTTTTCAAGCGCATGTATCCCGATGGTTCGGTAACGGATATTGAGGGTGTGAAGGAGAAGATCCGTGAGGATTACACTAACTATTTCAGCAAGGAGAGCGATCGTAAATTGAAGAACGACATCATTCTTCACCTGTTGCAAGAACTGAATATTGCGTTGCCTGATGCTTTCCTGAAGCGCTGGTTGGTAGTGACCAACGAAAACAAATTCACGGCCGAGCAGATTGAAAATGAATACGTGAACTACGCTAACAGCTTGAAATGGCAGTTGATCGAGAACACGATCATTCGCGAAAACCAATTGTTGGTGAGCAATGCAGAATTGCGCGAAGGTGCATTCAACCACCTGAAACAGCAGTTTGCCGCCTATGGCCTGCCACTGACGGACAGTGAGATGGTAAAAGAAATGGTGGAAAGCTTCATGAAACGCGAGGATGAGGTGCGTAGGTTGAACGAAGA
>JBFYQB010000041.1:0-4236 GCA_041302955.1 Flavobacteriales bacterium | reverse complement strand
GATAAAGAGCACGCCCGATGG
This sequence comes from Flavobacteriales bacterium, assembly GCA_041302955.1. Lineage (GTDB taxonomy): Bacteria > Bacteroidota > Bacteroidia > UBA10329 > UBA10329 > UBA10329. The sequence continues at coordinate 4,215 of JBFYQB010000041.1, read as the reverse complement.
CGATGGCATTTACCACCCTGCCCCAAAGGAATTCGTGGCCAAGGTGCTCGAAGTGGTTAAGGCCGGAGGCATTATGGACCGAACGATCATTCAGGCGTTTGACGTTCGGGCATTGCAAGAGGCCAAGGCGCAGGCTCCTTCCATTCCTGTTGCATTCCTTCTTTCCGAGACAAAAGGCTTTGAAAAGGACCTGGAGAAACTGGGATTCACACCAGAGATCTACAGCCCTTATTTCCGCTTGGTGAATGCCGAAATGGTGGAGAACTGCCGCGCAAACGGTATCCGCATCATTCCCTGGACGGTGAATGACGAGAACGATATGAACGACCTTCTGGAGCTTGGCGTGGACGGTATCATCACGGACTATCCGGACATTGCCCTGACGCTGAAACTTTAAATCGTCACAAGCCTTCAGCTGGCCTTGAGCAAAATCGCTTCAATGCTTCTGAAACAACTTCAGAGCGAAGCCACTACTTTGAGCATATCCTCTGGTCGCGGGCGCACACGGTAATTCACTGGCAGGTCTACATACAGCACCCTTCCCTTTTCGTCAAGAATAAAGGCAGTAGGCTTGGGCATGTCCTGGTCGTAGCCCAACATCTGTAGTCCAGCAGGAACCCCGGCATCATGCAAAATGCCCAAGGCTTTGGCTGCAGCCGAATCCTTATCGACAACAAACTCCATCAATGGACCATATTTCTCTGCCAATTGGCGGCTGTTGGCCTCTGGTTGCGGGCTTATCAAGGTGATCTTCACCCCGTTTTCGGCAAATCGCTCGGCAAATTTGCGCAGCTCAGCTAGCTGCCCCATGCATATCGGGCACCAGTTGCCATAATAGAAGATGACCAGCCTCTTGGTGCCCAGCCATTCGTCCGAAGTGATGGCTTTTCCTTCGATGGTCTGAAGGTTGATCTTGGGCAGGCGTTTGTCCTCTTTGATGCGGTCGGCAGTGCGGTCACCCAATTCGGAATACCAAGTGGTGTAGGCCATCCAACCTATCATCACCACAAAAGCCAACAATGGAGCTGCCGAAGGCACCTGCTGCTCATAGCTGGTGAAAACCGAATAGATGGTAGCAAGGAAGATGCCCACCGTGAACCCTACCAGCCCCGGACTGGTGCGTGGCACATTGGCGAGGAATATCCATGCAAAATAGGCCACCACCTGCGCAGCGGCTGCAAATACACTGACCCACACAGCAATGTTGCCGCCCGCTGTCACGGTCAGAGCAGCCACAGCCATAGTAAGGATGCTAAAGGCAAGGAATACGGTGAGGAAAATGGGTTTCAATCGGTTCATGCGGCAAAAGTAGTGGGATGCGCAGACCTCAACGACCTACTTTATTCATCAGCACATCAGGCCTGTCCGTGATGATCCCATCTACGCCCATCTCCACCAGTTCCTCCATTTCCTCGCTTTCGTTCACGGTCCAGACATGGATTTTCTTGCGCATGGCGTGTGCCTTGTCAATGATGCTCTGGGTGATGAAACTGTGATGTACGGAGAATGCCTCCACAAAGGGATAGTCCGATAGGCTGGAAATGTGGAGGTTGAAATCGAGCATGATGGGCAGCCATGGCGTTTTGGCCACAAACAACTTCTGCAAGCGGATAGTGGGATGATGCTCGTGCAGATGAAACAACGCCTCATCGTTGAAGGTGTGCACCAACGCCCATTTCTCGGCCTTATATTTCTTGATAAGCGCGGCCACTTTGTCCTCGATGCCCGGATAGTAGCTGTTGCCATCCTTTATCTCGATGACGAATTCAGCTTTGCCATTCACCTCTTTGAGCACCTCTTCCAGCGAAGGGATGCCGGCATCTGGGAACGTTTTCTCAAAACCGACATTGGCCTTGGCCTGCTGTAGTTGCGCCCACGTGCTTTCGCGCACCTGTCCGTGTATATCTGTGGTGCGGTCGAGGGTCTTGTCGTGCAGGCAGATGACCACACCGTCCTTGGTCTGCTGCACATCCACTTCCACACGGTGAACGCCAAGTGCCAGAGCTTTCTGAACGGAGATCAGCGTATTCTCAGGAGCCAACCCTGCCGCACCGCGATGGCCTGTGATAATGGTCTGGGCAGGTAGTACCGTTGGTAGGATGGAAAGCAGAACCATAAGGGCCGAGCGAATCGCTGTCATTTTCCGGTTTCTTTCTCCCAATACTGGTACTAAAAGGTCTGTCCCACCAGTTCCTCGCTCTTCTTCCAAAGTGCTTTGGCAAGTTCAGGATCCTGCGATGGGCGATTGCTATGGAAGCGTTTGCTCTTTACCCAGTAGCCACCCGTTTCGTTGGCGGCCTGTGCCGATGATGCGAGATAGATGGAAGTGGCAGCGCCTTGTTCCACAGTGATGAAGAACGGCTTGGCGAGTATCCAGCCCAGTTTGGTGTACCAGTTCGCGTTCTTCTCCGCTATTTCGGTGCGCACACCACCAGGATGCACAGCATTCACCGTGATGCCCGTTCCTTCAAGGCGAGATGCCAGTTCACGGGTGAAGAGGATATTGCAGAACTTGGAGCGTGAGTAGCTCTTCCAGCCCTGATAGGGTTGTTGTTGGTAATTGATGTCGTTCAGGTCGAGCACGCGGGTCGAATTGTGGGCAATGGACGAAAGATTGATGATCCGTGCCTTGTCCGCAGCTTTCAGTTCAGGCATCAACAGATTGGTGAACAGGAAATGCCCCAGATGATTGGTGGCAAACTGCATCTCGATGCCATCTGTATTCAATTGCAGGTCGCTGAAATAGCAACCGGCATTATTGATAAGCACATCCAAGCGGTCGTATTTGGATTTGAACACTTGAGCCGCGTTGCGCACCTCGTGTTGCGAACTCAGATCGAGCAGCAGATGCGTCACCTGCTCCGATCCGGAGGCCTTCTTGATTTCGGCCACCGCTTCCTTCGCCTTGCTTTCACTGCGGGCAGTGATGATGACCTCTGCACCCATTTTGGCCAGCGCGATGGCAGTTGCCTTGCCAATACCAGCGTTGCCACCTGTTATCAGTACTCGTTTTCCTTTCATGGGCGAAAGGTAAGAGCGCAACCATCATCCTTTCATGAACTCAAAAATGAATTGGGCCACCTGTTCTGGCTCTTCCTCTTGCGGAAAATGCCCACTATCCGTTAGTTCACGCGCGAATGAATTAGGGAATCCACTCAGGAATTTCTGAAGATTGTGTGCACGGATCACCGGGTCTTTCATTCCCCAGATGAACAACGTGGGTTTTCCGTTAATGACGTGTCGGGCATTCCACAGCGACTCGAACCAGTCCTGATCGTTCAGCAGCGAATGGGCGAAGGCCAACGCCCCGTTCCGTTGCGTGCGGTCGGCAAAAGGGCGGGTGTATTGGCTGAGCAGTTTCTTGGGGAGTTTCTTTTCTCCGAACGAACTTGGCAGAATGAACCGAGGGGAGAAGTTCAACCAGCGGTACAGAAACGGTAGTAGCGGACTGCGCAGCACCTTGCTCAGTTTGATGAAATCCGGGTCTGCCGCACTGCTCCACATCCACGAGTTGAGAATAACGGCCCGCTTCACCCTGTCCGGTTGGCGAATGGTCGCACTCAGCCCGATCGGCCCACCGAAATCGTGCATCACCAATGTTATGTCACGCAGGTCTTTTTCCAGAATGAACCGCTCCAATGTGCGGCCATGGTTGATGGTGGAATAGTCGTAGTGTTCGGGCTTGTCCGACAGACCGAAACCGATATGGTCGATGGCGATGCAGCGGAAACTCCCGCTCAGTGCCTTGATCACATTGCGGAAGTCCAAGCTCCACGAAGGTGTTCCGTGGACAAAGAGCAGGGTTTCACCCGCCCCTTCATCTATATAATGTTGCCGCTGACCATCAACCGAGAAGTAATGGGATGCGAAAGGGTATTCTGTGCGATCGAGCCAAGTGGGTGCCATGGTTTTCTTTTGAGGCAAATCTCCGCTGCGCGATGCTGCCGCAAGTTGGTATGCACCAAGAACTCAGATCCGCACCGAATTGAACAGCTTGCTGAAATTGGTAGGGTCGATGCCCAGATAGGAAGCGATGTACTTGTGCGGCACCAGTTGCAGCAGGTGCGGACTGCGTTGGCAGAAGACCCTGAACCGCTCCTCGATCGTGAGCGAATGCAACTCGATGTGGCGGTTTATCATGCCTACCAATATCGCCTCTGTCATTTTACGGAACAACCTTTCGATGGCCTGCGATCGGTCGAAGATGCGTTGCAG
>JBFYQB010000040.1:0-9453 GCA_041302955.1 Flavobacteriales bacterium | reverse complement strand
AGAAGACCATAATAGGAGCAGGAAGAGAGGTTATCGGCAAACGGAAAGATGGCACGCTGTTTCCATTTTCCTTAGCGGTCAGTGAGGTGGAATTGCGCGAAAGAATCATGTATGTAGGTATGGTACATGATCTTACAGCAGTGAAAGAGGCCCAGGCAAGGCTTATAGAGGCTAATGCAGGTTTGGAGCAGAAAGTGGATGAGCGAACAAGAGAATTGGAAAAGACCAATGCTGATCTGATGGCGCTCAATCAACTTCTGGCAACCGAAATAGAGCGGAGAAAGGAGGCTGAGGAGAATGCGCTTACTGCACTTGAGAAGGAACGCCAGCTGAACGAGATGAAAAGTAGGTTCGTATCGATGGCATCACATGAGTTCCGCACTCCATTGTCGGGTATTCTCACATCCGTATCGCTATTAGGGAGATATGCTGCGCCAGAACATGCTGAAAAGCGTGAAAAGCATATATCCACCATCAAAAGTTCGGTACATAATCTCACGGGTATCCTAAACGATTTTCTAAGCCTCGACAAGTTGGAGGAAGGCAAAGTGGATGTCCGTGTGCATGAATTTCCTATGCGGCCAATGTTGGAGGAATTCCGGGCGGAGATGATGAACAACTGCAAGCGCGGTCAGTCCATTGATTTTGAGGATGATGGCCAGGTGGACATTATCAAGGCTGATAGACATCTGCTAAAGAACATTCTTATAAATCTGGTGTCCAACGCGTTGAAATACTCACGCGAAGGACAGGAGGTCAAAGTGAAACTTCATCGTGCAGGTAATGACCTGGTGATCGATGTATGCGACAATGGAATGGGAATCCCTGAGAAGGATCAAATTCATATGTTCGAGCGGCTTTTCAGAGCGAGCAACGTTATGAACATTCAAGGCACTGGCCTTGGGCTGAACATCGTTAAGAAGTATGTCGATCTGCATGAGGGAACGATCGCATTCTACAGCAAAGAAGGAGTAGGAACCACTTTTACAATAACAATCCCACAATGAAAAAGATCCTGATCATTGAAGATGACCGCGTAATGCGCGAGAACACAGCAGAAATGCTGGAATTGGCCAACTATGAGGTGGTGGTGGCCGAAAATGGAAAATTTGGGGTTGAGCTTGCGAAGAGCGCAAAGCCCGACCTGATTCTTTGTGATGTAATGATGCCCGAATTGGATGGATATGGCGTTCTCTATCTGCTTAGTAAAGATGCGCAGACCGCAGGCATACCATTCATTTTTCTAACTGCCAAAACGGAGCGTACGGACATTCGTCATGGAATGGAATTGGGCGCTGATGATTACCTGACCAAGCCATTTGAGGAACAGGAACTTTTGAATGCCGTGAATAGCAGATTGCGCAGAACAGACGCGTTCAGGAAGAATCACAGCAATGATCTTCAAGGCCTAAGTGCATTCATTGATGATGCACGTGCACTCAAAGAATTGGAGAACTTATCGAAGGACCGAAAACTTCGCAAGTACCAGAAACGTGAGACCATTTTCTTCGAAGGCGATTCACCACTATCGCTTTATTATGTGGTAAGCGGTAAGGTGAAGACTTTTAAAATAAATGAGGACGGCAAGGAATATACCATTGGCCTTCATGGTCAGGGAGAGTTTCTCGGCTATGTGGCATTGCTGAATGAGACAAGTTACGAGGCTTCTGCCTCCGCACTGGAAGACTGTGAGGTTTGTGTCATTCCCAAGGAGGATTTCGTGAGTCTGGTGCATCGTAATCATGATGTGAGCATGAGGTTCATCAAGATGCTGTCCAACAATCTTGTTGAAAAGGAACAACAGTTATTGGAATTGGCATATAACTCTGTTCGTCAACGTGTTGCGGAAGCTCTTCTGCAGTTGAGTGATAAGTATAAAGAAAAGGGTGAGGAGCGATTCACCATGTCCATTTCCCGTAATGATCTTGCATCTTTGGTGGGCACTGCCACAGAATCACTCATCAGAACGCTCTCTGATCTTAAGGATGAGGGGCTTGTGTCCATGAAGGGCAGTCAGGTCAGTATTGAGAATGAAAAAGGCCTTAAAAGGGTGTATCACCGCACATTCTAGGCTATGCGCTTAATGCTGGTAGAGCCTTTCTTCACAGGTTCGCACAAGCAGTGGGCACTGCAATACCAAAGTTTCAGTCGGCATCAGGTAGAGTTGCTGACCTTGGAGGGACGCCATTGGAAATGGCGAATGCACGGTGGTGCAATAAGTCTTGCCAATGCCTACAATGATCACTCTTTTCGTCCCGATCTTATTCTGGCGACTGATATGCTGGATCTGACCACATTTCTGGCTCTCGTCAGGAAAAGTGCACGGGGTGTGCCAGTGGCCTTGTATTTTCATGAGAATCAAATAACCTATCCATGGTCACCATCGGATGCTGACGTAGCTCATCAACGGGATCTCAATTACGGATTTATAAACTATGTATCGGCTTTGGCAGCCGATAGGGTCTATTTCAACTCCCGTTATCACCTGAGCTCTTTTCTTGATTCACTGCCAGCCTTTCTCGCTCAATTTCCGGATCACCGTGAAACCGATGGTTTGAAACGTCTTGCGGATAAATGTCAGGTGCTGCATCTTGGGCTCGACCTTATGGCCATGGATGGTGGCATGCCACGTAAAATCCCAAAATCAGCAAAGCCAGTGCTGCTATGGAATCACCGCTGGGAGTTCGATAAGAATCCGGAGCAATTCTTCACCACTCTTTACCGTATGAAAGCGCGAGGCATCGACTTTCACTTGATTGTTCTGGGTGAGCGCTTTTCGAAATCCCCTGCTATTTTTTCAGAGGCTAAAGAACGATTAGCTGAGAACATTCTGCATTGGGGATATGTGGAATCTCGGATGGAATACGTCAATCTGTTGTGCCTTGCCGATATTCTCCCTGTCACTTCCTATCAGGATTTTTTTGGAGTAAGCATTGTAGAGGCCATGCACTGCGGTGTGTTTCCGGTTTTACCGAAGCGTTTGGCCTATGGCGAGCATATTCCCAAGGAGCATCACAGGCTTCATTTTTATGATGATGGTGGCCTTGAAGCCATGTTATGCAACTTGATCGACACTATTGACATGGTACGCGCAACCGATACCCGACCGTATGTTCAACACTACGATTGGAGCAGCATGGCGGGGATTTACGATGCTTCATTTCAGGAAATGACCACTTACTGACCGGCCTTGGCGAGTTCTACCGTTATCCAAAAACGTATAGGCTCTTCCATCACATTGGTGCGGGTGATGGCACGTTGATTCATGCCCATGTTTGTACTTCCTGTAGGCGTGTTCATGCCATAAGGATCCTGAGTCTGGTTGCGCCCCATGGCCCTGTCTCCGGCAGTTACCTGCTGAGCAGAAGTGATATCACTCTGCGAAACTATCTCCTCTGACGGGAATTTGAATGCTCCGGTCTCAATGCCTATCGCAACAGGGCCTGTCATCTCACCAAAAAAACTCAGCGGGATTACCGCTTCATAGACCAATGCCCTGTCTTTGTCCAATCGCATGAGCACTGTAGCCCCGTTAGGCAAGGGTTGGCCGTTGAATATGGAGGTCACAGCGCCATTCATTTTCAGATAACCTTCGGTAGGGAGCATGCTTTCCAATCGGTTTGACCTTCCTTCCAAACGGTCGAGGGTTGCATCGTTCGGCTCCATATCAGAGGCGGTCAGCTCATATTTGTCCACATAGATCGGGAACTGAAGCTCATTCCGTTCGGATTTTTTCGATGCATTACCAATGAATATCCTCAATCCAGTCTGTAGCACTTTCATCATGGTCAGGCGTTCCGCCATGTCCATGCTCAGGTAAAGGTTGGCGCCATCATTGCGCACATTGTATCGTATTTTCGAATCGGCATGGTAGAAACGGAAGGTGCCCATTTCTGTAGTTTGCTCGGGAGCGTACCACTTGCTTTGCAAGGTTTCCTTGGCACAACCGGCAATAGTGAATGCCACAAGCAGTGCACAGATAAGTCGAACTGTCATGGCAGCAAAGTTGGTGAATCACTTTGCCTTCACCACTTCTGGATGCAATAATTGTTGACGACCTCTGCTCCATGCCAATGGTGTTTCTGGAAGGATAAGGTGCTCAAGAACGATGAACGGGAAAATCGCGTACGTTTGAAAACCAATTCACATCATGAGAAAAGTATATTTAGCAGGCCTGCTCGCTCTTGGATCGGTAGTGTTCAATTCATGTCTTCCAGAGCCAGGATGTACGGATCTTACGGCCGAGAACTACAACCCGGAAGCGGAAGAGAATGACGGTTCGTGCATTGATTCGCGCCTCAAATTGATAGGCAACTACAGGTATACGAGAGTCTGGACGGATGTTTTTACAGAAATGGACACTATGGACTTCGGTGTTGCTGAGATAACTGAATCAGGGAGTGCCAAGAATGGGTTCTATTTCAATTTGGACGGCACGCGCATCCTGACCGGAGTGGTTTCCGCTTTTGACCTTATCATGGACCAGTACTCCGCTCAGGAAACCTATATGGGCTTTGATTTTACACGAACCTATAGCGGAACAGGCGAATGGCTCACAGCCGATACGGTCGATATGGTATTGACACTTAACACGCAAGGACTTACAGTAAGTGGCACACCGCCAGCATTGACACAATTGCCTCAGTCCTACAGTTACTACTTCACCAAGACCCCATAGTCGAAGTAACTTTAATTTGAAGGTGTCGTATGCCTCGCCCGATGTCCATTTCGTCTTTTCTCGCTCATAAGCTGTGTTTGGTTCCGCTGTCACTTCTGTTGGTGGCATGTACGGTAAGCAGTTGCGGAAAGGATGCTGGATGCAATGTCTTCGGAGCTGAGAATTATAATCCTGATGCGGTAATAGACGATGGTTCATGCATTGAGGTGCGCGACAAGTTCTTAGGCCAGTATTCTGTGGGATCCGATTGCATGGAAGGTTCCTACTTGCGCTCCATTAGTGAGACCAGTGACCGTTTTGTGGTCGAGGTTTCCAACATAGAAGATACGTTGGGCGCTGTACTGGCAAGAGTTTCTGGCGAGAACATCACCATTGACCAACAGGTAGTGCGAAACAGCGTCACTGTGGAGGGTGCCGGAGTGTTTGTGGCCGATGAGAATGCGCTGTCGCTCACTATTCGAATACGTGATTCGCGCTCGGGTATCGAAGTGATACATGATTGCGTGGATTATTGTGTAAAAAACTGATAATCAATTGAAAAGTATTCCAAAATCACTTTTGACTAACTTCACCGTTCGATTGATCTGACCACTTTGTTCATTAGATGAGAAAGAAGCTGTTTCCCATAGTGCTGGTAATGTCTGTTGCAGCATTCATTCAGACAGGATGCGACAAGCCGCGCGGTTGCACTGACCCTTATTCCGACAACTTCGATCCGGAGGCAACAGAGGATGATGATACCTGCATCCCAACCCGCATGAAGTTTGTGGGTGATTATGACTCCTATGGCACCAGCTATGGAATGATCTCTGTGGAAGATACCGCGCTCACAAGCTATGATCAGGTGGATGTAAGCCTGACGGACGAGACCGCCAATGACCCGGAACAGTTGATACTCGGAATTTCCAATTTCGATCAGCCTATCTACGCACTTACCACACAGGTGGCGTCAACCTATAAATTGAACATCATTACGCAGACTATTGGAGCATTCACTTATTTTGGTGAGGCCAATATCAATGGCCGTGTTCTGGAGCTGTCTTACACCAGAGTTGAAAAAATCGAAATTGAGCCTGAGGTTTTCGAATATGACACCCTTTACCTGAACATCTATGGTCTTCAGGAACTTGAGTAATAGTATAGACATGAACGTTTTGAGCATGGTCAGATTGAACAGAGCCTTCCGTTTTATTGCCGGAGCATTTGTTGGCGTTGCGATGATGTCGGTGATTGCCGGGTGTGAAGAGGAAGTGGGCTGCACGGATAGAAGGGCCGACAACTACAATCCTGATGCTGTGCGGGATGATGCTTCATGCATCAACGCTCGCGACAAATTCCTTGGCGTGTACAATGTGCTTCACATCTGCTGGCCCGATACCATGCTGCCACAGCCACGCTATATGACCATTGCTGAAGATGTGCTCAGGACCGAGGAAAAGGATGACGTCAAGCTATTGAACTTCGGTATTGACAGCATCACCGTGCGTGCCCTGATCAGTAGGAATGAACTCACCATTCCGAGACAGGACCTCAGTGTTGGTGGTATTCCATTCACCTTTAGAGGGGAGGGACATATTGACGATACGGGCTATGTGACCATTGTTTATTCCACATGGCTTCCTAATGGCGACCCGGTTCTGGAGAACTGCGTGATCTTCGCCACGCCTTTAGACTAACATGCACCTTTTTGTGAGCCTATGATTGTCGCGCTATGGAAGCGATCTGTTCTTGGCTTGGCAATAGCGGTCCTGTCCTTGAGCCTTTCTCGGCTCGTATTCTTCCTTAATAACATTGATGCTTTCCCTGTTGAGGGATGGGCCATCTTGGCGGCTTTCGTCCGTGGGTTGAGATTTGACGCAGTCTCCACAGCTTTTGTGCTGGCCCCATTTGTGGTGCTCCTTCCGTTTCACGAAAAGCTCAAGACCTTTCAGCGCCTCTATTTTCTTGCAGCAGTAGGTGCTGTGAACCTGCTTAACTGTATTGATGCAGAGTTCTTCAGGTTCATATCCAGAAGATCCACAGACGACATCTTTGAATTTGCCTTTCTGAGCAATGATATTTTCAATATCGGATTCGATCTGGTGTGCGATTTCTGGTATCTGATACTGTTGTGGGGCGTTATAATGTTGATCGTGCTACTGGCCTACAATCGGGCAGTGCATCCTTCCAAGAAGGACGGACCTGCCAGTTACACCAACCCCATACTCTGGCTCCATATGCTGGCTATTGTGGCGTTGTTGGTCGTTGGCATGCGGGGTGGTTTTCAACGTATCCCATTAGGCATCATAGATGCAGGTCAGGCAAATGATGCGCGGTTAAGTGTGCTCGAACTCAATTCATCCTTCACCATTCTGAAGACGTTGGGGAAACCCGACCTGAAGATGATGGAATTCTATACTGAAGGAGAGAATCCGATAAGTCCGATCATCACACCGAAAGGCGAGGGCCAAGGGCGGCTAAAGGGAAGCAACGTTGTGGTGCTCATCGTAGAGAGTTTGGGAAGCGAATACATGGCACGGTTGAACGGGAAAGGCAAAGGCTATGCTCCATTTGTTGATTCGCTATGCGGAGAAGGGCTGCTGTTCACCAATGCGTTTGCCAATGGACATCGGTCCATAGAGGGAGTGCCTGCATGCATGGCCGCACTGCCAACGCTGATGTATGAGCCATTCATCACTTCGCGCTACGCGCAGAACCATTTTAGCAGCTTGGCCACACTCCTTGGTCCAGAAGGCTATGCGTCCTACTTCTTGCATGGAGGCGAAAACGGTACCATGGGTCTTCAAGCGTTTGCACAGCAGGCGGGATTCGATCATTACATCGGCAAGCAGGAGTATCCTTACGAAGGGCATCATGATGGGCATTGGGGCATTTTCGATCATCACTTTCTGAGCTATGCCACCGAGGTTTTCAGCAGTGCGCCAAAGCCTTTTCTGGCGGGTATCTTCACGCTTTCCAGTCATCACCCATATACTGTCCCAGAGGAGTTGAAAGGCACATTCCCTGCGGGTGAGCTGCCCATTCACGAAAGCATAGGCTATGGCGACTATGCTCTCCGTCAGTTTTTTGAAGCGGCAAAGAAGACCGATTGGTATGCCAACACGTTCTTCATCATCACGGCCGACCATACATCCCTTTCTCAGTATCCGGAGTTTCAGACCAAATTGGGGGCGCTTTCCATTCCCATACTGTTCTTCCATCCAGGCGATACGGTACTCAAAGGCACATCTGCCATCACGGCCCAGCAGATAGACATCATGCCCACGGCCTTGTCGCTGTTGGGTTATGACAAGCCTTATTTCTGCTTTGGGCAGAACCTGTTCGATGCGGAGGCCGACCATATGGCCATTGCCTTCAAATTTGAACAGTATCAGATGCTGCATGACGGGAAGATGCTTTCGTTCGATGGGCAGAAGACCTTGGGGCTGCATGATGTGGAGGGCGACCCGATGCTCACCATCAATGTGATGGCGCAGATGCCCGAAGAAGTAATGCGGAGAGAACAGATCTTAAAGGGATATTTGCAGAACTATTCCCGGGCATTGATCGAGAATAGGATGACGAGCGATACTTGGAAGCACGAGGAGAAATGAAATTGAAATTGCGTGTCATCATCAACCCTGTTTCGGGCACTGGGAAACAGAAAAAAGCGGAGCGCGTATTGCGTGAGCGGTTGGATAAGGACAAGTTTCAGGTCGATATTGTTTTCACGGAATACCGCAAGCACGCACAGACCTTGGCTCAGGAGGCCGTACGGTTGAACTATGAGGCGGTGGTCATAGTGGGCGGAGACGGTTCCATAAACGAAGTAGGTTCTGCACTGGCAGGCACCAAGGTGGCGCTTGGCATCATTCCCGCAGGGTCGGGCAATGGGCTATGCCGTTCGCTCAGCGTGCCTCTGGACATCGCCAAGGCCGTGGACAACATCAACAACTTCCATTTTCGCACCATTGATACGGGCCTTGCCAATGGCATTCCGTTCATGAATGTGGCCGGAGTGGGGTTTGATGCCTATGTGGCCAACAAGTTCCATAAGGCCAAGCTTCGCGGGTTGGGCAAATACCTGCTGTTGGGATTGCGATCGTTGGGCGAATATTCTCCTCAGCGTTACCGATTCGTGGCAGATGGACGAACGTTTGAGCGCGTTGCCAATGTGATCAGCGTTGCCAACTCGCCTCAATATGGCAACAATGCCCTAATTGCGCCCAATGCCCTGATGGACGATGGTCTGCTGGACCTTGTGATATGCAACGATGCCTCGATGCTCAACAGCATAGGGCTCATCTTCCGACTGTTTCTGGGCAATCTGCACAAGAGCGCTCTGGTAAAGACCGTTCAGGTCAAGGAACTGGTCATCATCCAAGAGCGGAATGACACCGCCCATCTGGATGGCGACCCGTTTGAACTGGGCAACGAGATGCACTTCACCGTCAATCCAATGTCACTTCAAGTTATCGTTCCCCATGCATAAGAAGACCGGAAACGGGCTCGAAAGCCTTGGTGGTCTGGTATTCAGCACCAATAGAGACCTGCCGTTGAACACGGAGGAAAGCGAGGAAGTGGAGCTCGCTCCACGCCAACAGGACTTGCGAGTAACGCTTGACAAGAAGCACAGAAAAGGCAAGGTGGCTACCATTGTCACCGGATTCATCGGGTCAGAAAAAGCTTTAGATGAGCTTGGTAAGTTGTTGAAGACCAAGTGTGGAGTAGGAGGGGCGGCCAAGGATGGAGAGATCATTGTGCAAGGTGATCATGCTGTGCGTGTGCTCGACATC
>JBFYQB010000039.1:0-3704 GCA_041302955.1 Flavobacteriales bacterium | reverse complement strand
GAGTGTCGAAGAGAGAAATATTAATAGGTGTTCTGAAGGGTAGTGAAAGGTCGAGAGACACGACATGTTCTGTTGGGTTAGGATGGACCGATAATCCAATGGTAGCATCGATACTGACGATGCTGTTCGGATTCACCACTTCGACCTGTTCGGTCTGAGGCAGGATAATGTCGTCTACCCAAGCAGCATCCGATCCGCCCGTACAGCACTCGGCATCCTTGTAATACTCCCAAGTGAAGGTGTGTGCGCCAGCGGTCACATCAAAGCTGACAACCTCCCATGAAAGTTCACCACTCCATTCGCCAACAAGATTCTCATCGATATAGAACCGCAAAAGGTCCCAGCCTTCCTCAGTCGACACCTTGCGGGCAAAGGATATGGATTGCGCTTGCAGAATGGAATCCATTGTTAGTTCGAGCATAGTGCTGCCACCATCCGCTATCGCACCTGAACGATTACAGTAGAGCCCAGCAAAAGGCTGTTCCTCTGTAATGAACCAGTCGGCTCCACCATAGGTGCTCCATTCATGTTGGTCGAAATCATTTGATTCCCAGTCTTCTATCACAAGGTTTAACGATTGAGTGAAATCGCATGAAGTGCCGTAGGTCGAGGCATCAGCTGCAACTGTGAACGCTGCCATTTCACCCGAAGGCACATTTGAGGCAACTGTGGCATTGAACTGAGCAATGGTGCCTGCTCCCGCATTCAAAGTGCCGAGTTGCACCGAGGTTATATCTACAATTAGATGTGCATTGGTTGCTTGAAACTGGGCAATGAGGTTCTCTGCGGCTGCATGGCCAGTGTTTTCTATGACGAATGCCAGCAAAAGGGACTCGTTATTGTCTGGACGTTCATTCCCGTTCCCCACCAGTTCGGTTACGGTGATGGCCCCACAGGACAACGCAGGGGCATTCACCGTGAGGGAAAAGGCTGATGTCCATGTATTCCCGTCCGTATCTGTGATTGTTATTGTGAATACGGCCACGTGTTGGTCAGGTACATTATCAGCTACTTGAACAGCATAGGCACCAGTGGCCAGTAATTGGTCGCCATTGGTAATGTCGCCCCAAGTGTGCTGGCCATCAGTGATAGTGATGTATGGGCTCGTGGTAGCGATAGTTGCCTGCACTCCATTGGCGGTGGTCAGTCCGAGATTGGCAAGGCTCACATTGAGCATGGCAGTCTCATTGTAGTCGAGTGCTGCATTGGAATTACCAAATACATCATTCACAATATGGGCATTCTCTGAAACAAAAGGCCCCTCTGCTGCTGTCACTGCTATTTCGCCCAGATAAGTGGTGGTGTTGAAAGCTGTTCCGGTCACAATTATGGGGTCGAGTGAGGTCAGGGCTGTTATAGAAATGCTAGCAAGGCCGTTGGTCATATGACCCGTTCCAATGATATCGCCATTCACGGTAAGTGCAATGAATGCATCAGGAGTAGTAGGTGAAGTGAAGGTGAGCTGTTGAGTGACTAACGGTGTGCTACTCGTGTGGTTTACCGTGAGCGTTGCAGGATTGGCGGTGCGCATGTGGGCTGTTGGGTCACCAAAGAGCACCCAAGTATCCATCACATCTACGCCACCGTTGCCGTAATCATCCAACGTTTGCATTATTCCGTTGATGCCGATACCACCTATGCTGCGCTGAATATTATCTGGATAGGTGCGCACAAGGATGTCGGTCATTTCATCCTGACCGGCCATTGGTGGTGCCCAGCTCTGATTGATGGTGGCCCCGTAGAATCCGATACTGCCAGCAGGCTGACCATTATGCTCTGAGCGTGCCATGGCCTCGGCAATGCATGTGCCACCGAAGAACACACCGTTCTGGCAGGCCACAGCTACCCAGAAGGGATATTGCCCCACGTTAGTAAGGTTGTCTGCATCTTGATCCGAAAAGCCGGAAGTGCCGCATTGGTTCATGGAGCCATGTCCGGTATAGTTTACAAAGCCCAGACCTTGATTCACTGCGTTGGCGACCATTTGATAAGTGGGGTCTTCTGCGGCATCCGTTCCTCCTTGGCTGCCTTCATACATCTCCACATAATCGGTGTAGGTGAAATTGAGAAGCTTGTTGCCAATGTTCCGTGAGTGTTCAAAATCGATTTCGTTATCGTCACCGATACCGGCTCCTTCTTGAGACGCGATGCCCATTGCGCGGGCATACCAACCAGCACCATTGTTGCCACCGTCAGTCTGAGCGAATTTCTCGTAACGTATGCTCCGGTTGACCATGGTTGTAACATGCGTTCCGGTTTCAGCACTGAAACGGCCTACGATAATTTCGGGATATGCATCATCGCCTGATATATAGCCAAAAGCATTGTCAGAGAATCCGTAGGCTGTCTCAAAGGCTGGAATTTGCTCAAAGTCACCTACTAGGAGCAGAAACGTAAGGCCATTATTGGCGTAATGCTGGGCTACATAGTCTTTTAACTGGGCCGCGGTGGTACCAACGCTTGCAAACGACACTATGGACGTTGGGATTCCCTTCTGACGCTTCCAAGCAACAAAAGGCTCCATTTCGTCCATAAAGGCAGGATGGCAGACTATAAGAAGATCACCCTCGTCAGGAATTGCGGTGTAGCGGCTGCTGGATGGGGAATAATTAAGGAAATGCCGTGCATACGTGCTACGATATTCAACCGAAGTGCGCTCAGGTATGACCTCTCTGTCTATTGTGTTGATGCCACCATTGCCAGATGTGCGTATCGAAACGGTAATATCCTGATAAACTCGCAATACGCGCGTCACAGGGTTGTACTGCATGGGGTTGAATACTATGGAGAGTCCACGTTGGTCACGCAGGATGAAAGGGTCGCGCAAGGTTGCCAACTGAGCAGGGAAGAACGCATCCTGCCCATAAACAGGGCCGTAGGTGTAAGGAATGCTTGAAGGATCCTGATTGCGATAAAGATTGCCTTTGGATGGCGCTACACTGATATTGTGAAACTCCGTATAGTGCGCATCAATGATGGTTACGGTCGAGATGCCTTGTTCTGGTATGATCACTGAAGCGGTCAACTTCGGGAGGTCGGGCATGCCGCGTTCCAATAGTGGAGTGCCTTTGCTAAGATTTGGTATAATGGCAAGTCCCCGCGGAGTCATCACCTCCCGTTGTTGCAATGGGCCCATAGTGGCTTTCACCACGACTTCATGACCGTAGTCACTCATAACCTCAATTGCAGTAATGTCATTATTGACGCTTGTCGATATGTATTGCGCCTTTGCAATCTGAAGAGACAAGAACAGTAGCAGTAGAGTAGTTAGCGTTCTCATTTGGATAATGAATTTATGTTGATCGGGTGAAAGTACTAGGGCTACTGCGTAATAAAGTGAGGTCTATCAAGAGCATCAACTTGATAGAGGTGGCGTAAAGAAGCTTGGTTGCTATTCAAAAATGGGGTAACGAACTATTACAATTCCAGAACCGCCTATTCCGCCTGAACCATTTCTTGATCCGCCACCTCCACCGCCAGTGTTCACAGCACCGGCCTGCCCATTACCGCCATTAATGCCGCTTCCACCACCTCCAATGCCGCCACCGGTAGCACCACCACTATTGTTCACTTGACCACCCCCCCCAGCATAATAGGTTGAAGTCCCAGATGTAGCGAATGCCATGCCTGCTCCACCTGCGCCCCCATAAATGCCAACAGCGCCAGCCCCTCCTCCTGACCCCATCCAATAAGGAGACGTATAA
>JBFYQB010000038.1:0-5097 GCA_041302955.1 Flavobacteriales bacterium | reverse complement strand
TACATCATCACGCTAAATATCATTACAGTTGATGGCTGCGTGGATGTGACCCAAAGAGAACTGTTGATAGAACCAGACTTCACATTCTATATTCCGAATGCTTTCACTCCGAACAATGACCGGGACAATGAAGGTTTCAGACCATACGGTGAAGGTGTGGACTGGAGTACGTTGGAGCTTTCCATTTTCACCCGGTGGGGCGAAATGATCTATTACACCGCAGACATAGAAAGTCCATGGGACGGATCTTACAAAGGCGCACAGGTCGAATCGGGTGTTTACGTGTATGCGATTGAGATAACCGATCTCAATGGTGAGCGTCATGAATATCATGGACACGTTACACTACTCCGATGAAAATATTTATTCTCATTTGTGACGTTTCTTTGATAAATCGCCATCTTTTCTAATTTCGCTGCCTCTTACTGATTCAATTACGATCATTCCATTATCTTCGACCCCTTAACAACCCGATCTACAATGACCTTAAATTTACGTAACGCAGTAAGGACAAGCCTCCTAGCAGCATTAGTGTCAGGTTCATTCTTAGCACAAGCTCAAACTGACAACGTGGGAGTAGGCACATCCACTCCGCATCCAAATTCTATTCTGGATGTTTCATCTACGAGCAAGGGTTTCCTCGCTCCAAGATTGAATACACTGCAACGTACACTGATGAACCCTCTTGCTACTGCGCAGGGACTTTTAGTCTATGACACCGACCTTGATGAATTCTGTTACTGGGATGGTGGTCAGTGGGTATGTTTTCCAACACCGGGATCTGGAGGTTCTGGAACCACTGGTCCTACTGGCCCGACAGGTCCTGCTGGCCCAGCCGGTGCTAATGGCCCAGCGGGCACAACTGGTCCAGTAGGTCCTACGGGTCCGACAGGTCCTGCGGGTGTTGCTGGCGTTGCTGGCCCTACAGGCGCGAATGGCGCGAATGGATTGACAGGCCCAACTGGCCCAACTGGACTTACAGGACCAACCGGTCCAGGTGTAGGAGCTACAGGACCAACCGGCCCTTCTGGAAATGATGGTATCAATGGAGTAACTGGCCCAACTGGCCCTTCTGGAACTGATGGCGTTGATGGAGTAACTGGCCCTACAGGTCCTGCTGGAACTGCTGGAGTTGCTGGCCCAACAGGTCCTACTGGAACTGCTGGAGCTACAGGCCCTACCGGTCCAACTGGTCCAACAGGACTTACTGGTCCAACGGGAGCTGGAACAACAGGAGCAACTGGCCCAACTGGCCCAACTGGAAGCGCTGGTCTTGTTGGAGCTACTGGTCCAACCGGTCCTACTGGTGCTGGCACTCCTGGTGCAACTGGCCCAACTGGCCCTGTGGGTTGTGGAACTGTCAACTTGGTACTAAAATCGAGTGGGTCTACCGCTGTCTGCAGCCAGATTTTCGATAACGGTACGAATGTGGGCATATTTACAAGTGTTCCTGCTTATAGATTGCATGTCACTTCAAGCTTTGCAGGTGATTACTTGGCCGCATACAACAATACCGACCCAACCGGTTCGGCACTGTTAGGCGAGGTAAGTGGCACTATCAACGCTGTAGGAGGTGCAACTACCAATTTGACCGGTGCAGGTCTATATGGTGTTCACTTACCTGCTACAGGTGCAGGTGTAGCTTCCTGGGGGGTCAGTAACAGCTCTGATGCAATCGGAGTTCTTGGCCAAGTTCCAACGACTGGCACATGGCTAGGTTATGGAGGTTATTTTACTGGTGGACTTGGTTATGAGGATGGTCTTTATAACCTGTCTGACAGCAGAGCTAAGAAGAACATCAAGCCTTTGGATGGTGCTCTGGACAAAGTATTGAAGCTGAACGGATATACCTACCAGTATAACACTGAGACCGGTATGAGCAACGATACTCGTACCTACATCGGATTCGTTGCACAAGAAGTGAAGGCCATCTTCCCAGAGGCAGTTGCAGAGAAATTGCGGAAGCATGACACTGGCATAGTAGGTAAGAATGCTTCAACTGAGAAATTCAGCTCGGAAACTTTCAATGTTGTTGACTATGTGTCGTTGGTGCCAGTATTGGTTGAGGCCATCAAGGAACAAGAAGCACGCATCAAGAATCTGGAGGCTCAATTGCTGGAATTGAAGAAGAACTGATCTTCCATCGGAATTATCACTAAAAAAGGCTGGACAGTGTCCAGCCTTTTTTGTTTCGTATAAATGACAGTCACTTGCGTCAGAACAAAAGAAAAGGCCGATCACTTTCAAGTGATCGGCCTTTGATGCAATCAGGTACAGCCTAATTATGCGTCAATCTTCGCGTATTTGGCGTTCTTTTCGATGAACTCTCTGCGTGGTGGCACATCATCGCCCATGAGCATGGAGAAGATGCGGTCGGCCTCGGCAGCGTTGTCTATGGTCACTTGGCGCAGGGTGCGCGTCTGTGGGTTCATAGTAGTATCCCAAAGCTGCTCGGCATTCATCTCGCCAAGACCCTTATAGCGCTGGATGCCTACTGAACTTTCCTTGCCTTCGCCCTTCAGTTCCTCGATGGCCTGTTCGCGCTGGGTCTCATTCCAGCAATAGCGTTGCTTCGTGCCCTTCTTCACCAAGTACAATGGCGGAGCTGCGAGATAGAGATATCCACCTTCCACCAGTTCGCGCATGTAGCGGAAGTAGAACGTAAGGATAAGCGTTGCGATGTGGCTACCGTCCACGTCAGCATCGCACATGATGATGACCTTGTGGTAACGCAGCTTATCGAGGTTCAATGCCCGCTGATCCTCTTCGGTGCCGATGGTAACACCAAGTGCGGTGTACATGTTCTTGATCTCCTCGTTCTCGAACGCCTTGTGCTGCATGGCCTTCTCCACGTTCAGAATCTTACCACGCAGTGGAAGAATAGCCTGATAGTAGCGGTCGCGGCCCTGCTTGGCTGTTCCACCTGCCGAGTCTCCTTCGACAAGGAAAAGCTCACAGTTCTGTGGGTCGTTGTCCGAGCAGTCGGAGAGTTTGCCGGGAAGTCCGGTACCTGTGAGTACGTTCTTACGCTGCACCATTTCGCGCGCCTTACGGGCTGCGTGGCGGGCAGTAGCGGCAAGGATCACCTTCTGAACAATTACACGGGCATCGGCAGGGTGCTCTTCGAGATAGGCTTCGAGCATATCGCTAACTGCCTGACTTACGGCAGCTGTCACTTCGCCATTGCCCAGCTTCGTCTTGGTCTGGCCTTGGAACTGTGGCTCGGCCACTTTAACGGATACCACAGCCGTGAGCCCTTCGCGGAAGTCATCGCCTGAGATCTCGAACTTCAGCTTGTCCAACATGCCCGACTGGTCGGCATATTTCTTCAATGTAGCCGTCAATCCTCTGCGGAAGCCTGAAAGGTGCGTACCGCCCTCGTGGGTGTTGATGTTGTTCACATACGAATGGATGTTCTCGGTAAACGTGGAGTTGTACACCATCGCTACTTCTACCGGAATACCTGCCTTCTCGCCTTCGAAGCTGATGACATCCTTGATGAGGCGCTCGCGCGTGCCGTCCAAGAACTGAACGAACTCCTTGAGGCCTTCGGTTGAATGGAAGGTCTCTGTGGCGAATTCGCCATTGGTATCAGGGAATCTTCTATCGGTAAGGGTGATGGTCAGTCCTTTGTTGAGGAAGGCCAGCTCGCGCATACGGGTAGAAAGCGTTTCGTAGCTGTATTCGAGCGAATCGAAGATGGTCTCATCGGGCTGAAACTCCACGATGGTGCCACGATAGGTAGAGGCGCCCACTTCGCGGACAGGATACAGTGCCTTGCCCCGTGAATACTCCTGCTCATACTGTTTGCCATCGCGGTGCACAGTGGCCTGCAGATGGGTGGAAAGTGCGTTGACGCAGGAAACACCCACACCGTGAAGACCGCCAGAAACCTTGTAGGAGTCCTTGTCGAACTTACCGCCCGCACCGATCTTGGTCATTACCACCTGAAGGGCAGAGACGCCTTCCTTCTTGTGCATATCGACCGGAATGCCACGGCCATTATCCTTTACGCGTATACCGTTGTTCTCGGTTATCTCGACATTGATGGTGTCACAATGGCCGCCCATGGCCTCGTCAATGGAGTTGTCGACCACCTCATAAACAAGGTGATGGAGACCACGTACGCCCACATCACCGATATACATGGACGGACGCATCCGCACGTGCTCCATGCCCTCGAGGGCCTGGATACTATCGGCCGAATAGGCCTTGGCAGCGGGTACTTTCGTTTCTTCAATTTCAGACATTGAATGTGCTTTTTCGATTGAGGTGCGAAGATACTCAATGTGCATCCGAAAGCCGCGTAAATAGTGGCTTCGGCACTGGATTTATCAACAATGGACAAACACGGATCGCGTAGGCCGACAGCGGTCAGTCGCGCCCTTCGGTAAGGCTTCTGACCACCTTGAACTGCGCAAGGAATTCGCCAGCGAAAACACGGAAAATGCTGTAGGTGGGCACGGCCACGATCATGCCCAGAATGCCGGCCACGTTGCCGGCCATGATGATGATGATAAAGATCTCGAGCGGATGTGCCTTGACACTGCGCGCATAGATGAGCGGTTGCAGGATGATATTGTCCAACAGTTGCGAGACACCGA
This sequence comes from Flavobacteriales bacterium, assembly GCA_041302955.1. Taxonomy (GTDB): domain Bacteria; phylum Bacteroidota; class Bacteroidia; order UBA10329; family UBA10329; genus UBA10329. The sequence continues at coordinate 493 of JBFYQB010000038.1, read as the reverse complement.
ACACGGCCGCCATCTTGATGACCAGCGCCATAAGGCCAGAGGCATCGAGTGCGTCCATGTTGGTGGCAATGCCGATAGCAATGCCAATGACAGCTCCGATCATGGGGCCCACATAGGGGATAACATTGAGCAGACCAGCAAGGAAACCGATGAGAATCGCATTGCGCACACCCAGAATGCTGAGCCCGATGGAGGTGATGGCGATGACGATGCCCATCTCTATGATAAGCCCAATGAAATAGCGGGTGAGCAATTCCTTGCTCTGGGTGAGCACCCGGCCAAAACGCTCCTCGTGGCCCGTGGGCACCACGGCCATGATGATGGTGCGCAGCAGATGCCTGTCCTTCAGAAAGAAAAAGGCGATGAAGATGATGGCGAATGCACCTATGAACAGATCGCCCGTGAGGCCCACCGCATATTGCAGCCCTCCCGTTACGGCACTGACATCAAACAACTGGGACAGCTGATCGGCAAGCAGCGTTTCGAGCTGTGC
>JBFYQB010000037.1:0-11117 GCA_041302955.1 Flavobacteriales bacterium | reverse complement strand
GATTCAATTGCTGCTGCTGAAGCTGAAGCTGCTGCTTTCGCTGCTGAAGAAGCTGCTGCTGCCGCTGCTGCTGCTGCTGACACTACTGCAGTTATTGCTGAGTAATCTCAGAACTTCGGCAGCGATGCCGAGAACTGTAAGTAAATTGAACTGCCTCCCAGTTTTGGGGGGCAGTTTTTTTTTGCGTAAACCGTGCGTCTCTGAATATTTGGGCTAAATCACCTTTTTTTATCCTAGTTTATGACAAGCCATCTGTATATTGTTATTTGGTTTTTGCTTCTGTCAACAACTTCGTTAAGCGCACAAGTAATGAATCAATTATCATTGCTTCCAGACGAATTGACTGAAAGTTCAGGTCTTGAGTTTGCTTCAGATTATTCATTCTGGAGTCACAATGATAGTGGTAGCATGTCTCAATTGGTCCGAATTGACACTTCAGGGCAAATTCTTCAGATTCTCGAAATTGCTGTTTCTCAGGTGGACTGGGAAGATTTAACCAAAGACCCTGATGGTAATCTGTATATCGGAGATTTTGGCAACAATTCCAATGATCGTGTAAGTCAGCAGGTATATAAAATTTCTTCAGATGAGCTTTGGTCAGCGCTACCTATAAATGTGGATACGATTGAGTTCACATTTGGTGACCAGTCCGCTTACCCACCTCTGGAAATGGAGAGACATTACGATCTTGAGTCGATGGTTTATTTGAACGATACGTTGCATTTATTCACTAAGGATAGATCAATTCCGTATCAATCAATTACAAGTGCAGGACTTTCCGACAATGGAAATCGACTTGCGCTATTGAATGCAAGCAATATTTGGTTATTCACTGATTTTCAAGGGTCAGATTTTTTTTCCGGTACTGTTCAGCAATTGCAGTTAGGTACATTCACTCAAAAGGAGGCTATATGTTTTTATAACGATATGCTCTATTTGACGGACGAAAGAAGTTTACTTTCTCAGGGTGCTTTGTATAGAGTTAATCCAGATTTTTTCTTGGACATCAACGAAAAAGCTAACCAGATTGAACTAAAAACAACCTACTCAGAAGACTGTCACTTTGTTGAGATTTCTTGGGGACATGACGTTCAAGTAGTTCATTGGGAAATTTACGACATAGATGGTCATTTGATGATTTCAGAAAATTGCAGTTTCTGTGAACCGATTATCCAATCAGATAAGTTGAGCGATTATCCAAGAGGACAGTACGTGTTACATTTGACTCATCAGAAAGGGACTCGTTCCGCGTTGCTTTTCTCCTTATTTTGAAATAATTTGGATTTTAGTAGTCTGTTTAAGATGAAGAAAAACATAGGTGTTTTGCTCTCAGGTTGTGGAGTGTATGATGGTTCGGAGATACATGAAGCAGTGTTCACGCTTCTAGCTATAGAAATGAATGGTGGAAATTCTATTTGCATAGCTCCAGACTCGCTTCAACATCATGTGATAAATCATATTTCTGGTGAGGAAATGAATGAATCACGCAACGTGATGGTGGAAGCCGCCAGAATCGCTCGAGGCAACATTAACAATTTGTCCACAGTGCAAGTCGAGGATTTGGATGCGCTTGTGATTCCAGGTGGTTTTGGTGCCGCTAAGAATCTTACAAACTGGGCAATCCAGGGAGCAGGAGGTTTTATTTATCCCGATGTCAAGCGCCTTATCGTTGATATGCATGCCGCTGGGAAGCCGTTAGTAGGACTATGCATGGGTCCAACTGTTATAGCTAAGGCATTTGAGAATTCTGGTGTTAGCATCCAGCTTACGGTCGGTACTACAAAGGAACAGTCGCCCTATGATATTTCTGCCATTAGTGCAGGAATGGAGCAATTAGGAGCTGTTGTAGAGATGTGTTCGGTTCGTGAAATCGCAGTTGATATTCCACATCGGGTCATTACAGCGCCATGTTACATGATGGATGCGACCATAGCCGATGTTCAGAGGAACACTGATCAGTCAATTTCTCGGCTCTTTGAGTTTCTATAAGGTAATATTGCTTTGTTTTCGTTGTGGTAACAAGCGATTAGAATGCGAACGGATTCTATGTATACTGCAGTCCCAATGAAGAAAGAGCCGTCTACAAATTGCAGGATTCTGGGATAGTGGCAATTTGTATCCTCATGGAATTGATGTTTTTCAACTTGATGGAGAAACGATTCTTCATGCTGCCAACATTTTTCATTTATGAACTCATTATTAATGTTTAAACATTATTATATTTGTGATTGCTATGGAATTACTAATTCTCACAAAAGAAGAACAAGCTGTTGGGCAGTTTGACGGTGGAAAAATTCAAGAACGCAAGCCTATTGGATTTCCTCAGGATAGAGGTAAGTTACGACCATATGGAAATTTATTCTATTGGGCCCATGCATGGGCTAATGATGACAGCTTGATTGGAGAACATCCGCATCAAGGGTTCGAAATCATGTCATTTGTACTCAGTGGTGAGATTGAACATTATGATAGCCAGTTGAAAGGGTGGAAGAAGCTTCGTGCGGGTGATGTTCAGATAATAAGAGCGGGAAGTGGTATAACCCATGCAGAGAGAATTGCTTCCGGAGGTTCTATTTTTCAGATATGGTTTGACCCAGGTTTGGAGCGGACCTTATCTAAGCAAGCCTCCTACAATGACTACGAAGCTTCAACGTTTCCAATAACTAAAGCAGACAAGTATTCGTCTTTGGAATATGTAGGTCCCTCGAATTTGATTCAAATGGATTCCTTACCACTGAGCATTTCGAAAGTGACATTTGACATTGGTGAACATAAATTGAAGGTCAATGCCAATTGTTGTTTGTCGAGTTTTATTTTGGACGGCTCTATTAGGATATCAGACAGAATCTTGGGAAAGGGTGATTTTTTTAGATTATCTGATGCAGGTGAACAAGCAATTGTCACCGAAGGAGTGACCATGTTCTTGATTGAGAATACCATTGCACTTGACTATAAGAACTATTACGAGATTGTAGCATCACGTCAGCGATAGAATTGAGTACAATATTAATTTTGAATTCGAAATAACCCCGTGCAACATGAAATTGGAAGATGAGATTCAGCAGATAAAGGGTTTTACCAGTGAACATCAGAAAGCGTTGGTAAACATAATGTTCACCAATGGCTGGGCTGAAGAAAAGCTGCGTATGTACTTAAAACCGTTTGATCTTACTCAACAGCAGTTCAATGTGCTACGAATTCTTCGGGGAAGTTTGCCTAAACCGCTTAGTACCTCCTGTATTAGAACGAGGATGATCGACAAAATGTCTGATGCATCCCGTATTGTTGACAGACTTTGCAAGAAGCAATTAGTTATTCGTATCCAAAGTCCAGTAGACCGAAGATTGGTTGAAGTCCGAATATCGGAGAAAGGTCTGGCACTACTTGACGCCATGGACGGTGAGCAGCTCGACCATAAAACAATAGTAAATCTCAGTAATGAAGAGTTAGTGCAGCTCAACTCTTTACTCGACAAGCTTAGAGGTTAGTACATCGTCAACCATTGCCTCCAAAACCGACAAAGGCATTGAGCCATGGCCAATCATTAGGTCGTGAAATGCCTTTTGGTCGAAATTCTCACCTTGAGTTTTCTTCATTCTGTCACGCAATTCAAGGAATTTCATTTTTCCAACCTTGTATGCGCATCCTTGGCCAGGCCAAACTATATATCTGTCAACTTCTTGCTTTGCCTCGTCAGCACTCATGGCTGCGTTAATCATCATAAATTCCACGGCTTGTTCTCTAAGCCATTTTTTATGGTGTATTCCCAAATCGGTCATAAGTCTGACGGTACGGAATAAGTCAGATTGTAACAGTCCTAATTTGTCATACGGATCTTCTGTATTGAGAATTTCATGCCCTAGTTCTTCTGCATACATGGCCCATCCTTCCGAATAGGCAGTAAATGGGAGAAATCTCCGAAAATCAGGAAGCCCGGTCATTTCAATCTGAAGAGCCTTTTGCAGATGATGACCTGGTATCCCTTCATGAAAAGCATAAGTGGTAGCCAAAAAGTAAGGCAATCTATCTGATTTTCGAGTATTGACAAATAAGCGTCCTGCACCAACTGGCTCACCCTTTGGAGGTAAGTAGAAGGCTAACATAGATGATGCAGATTTGCGTTCTGGCACCTCATGGAACTCCAGTTTAGATTTTGGCTGTTTATTGAAATGCAATAGCAATTTTGGAGAAATCAGACTCATTGTTCGCTTGAAATGCTCTATACAAGCCGCTTGTCCAAGTGAGTCTGGACTGAATGAAATGGTCTTGTCTAGTGATAGTTCGTACATTATTTCACTTACAGACGCATTAATAGGATATTGAAGCATGTTCAGAAGTATCCTCATCTCACCTTCAATCCGAGACATTTCCAACTTGCCGAGTTGATAAAGTACTTCTGGCTCGATTTCGAGGGTAGTGTGTTGTTTCAAACAGTAACGATAGTATTCGTCTCCATTAGGTAAGTGCCAAGATCCAGCGATTGACAACGAGGATGATTCCAATTGAAGCAGATAGTTTGATAGTCGTTTGTATGCAGGATAAACGCTTTCAATTATCTGGTCTTTACATCGTTGGGCTAATTGTTGCTTAGATGCTTTATCCAAATTCTGAATTTTGTCTAACCGTTGCACAAATGATGTATAAAGCGAGTTTTCTTCGGGTGGTAAGGCAGTAAACTCGTCACATTGACGGATAGCATCAGTCAGTATGAATGTTGGAGGGACAATTCCAAGTTCTTTTCTGTGGGCCAAGCCGTCAATCACCTGACCGAACTTGATACTGAAATGACCTAGTCTCGCTACATAATTATCTGCATCATCCGCGTCCAAAACGGGATGAGTATAAATCATAAACTGAGGCAGTTCCAAATGCGGGCCTGAAATGTGGGTGACGGGATAATCATGAAAAAGAAAATCTTCACCTTCAACGCCTGCGGTCAGAAACCAATGGAAGATGTCAAATGAAACCTTCTGCGATTCTGATAGTGCTTCACGGTCATATCCCTTAAGCAGGCTAAGATTTTTACGACCAATCTCTGCTAATTCCAGTGTGCGCTTTGGGGATGCGTCAGTGAGTAGCGACTCATGCCCCGATAAACCATACTTATCTAAAATGCCAGTCGCTGTCAGATTTTCGGGGTCATTCCAAAGAAAATGCACATAGGCCCGTTCGAAGAAATGATCGATATTGAATGGTCTTAACCAGATCAATTTTGCTGACCACCATGCACTTGCTAGTAACACCGCTAGAAAAAGGACAATAATTGAGATTCTGGCGTTATTCATGCTGTCAAATTAAACAAAGTGGTTGGACATTGAGTCGCATCTTTGTTTGGATAATCGCTTAATTAGTAGTCTCTATAAACTGGTTGAAAGTTAGATGAAAGTTGAAGTAATTACCATCGGAGACGAGATTCTCATTGGTCAGATAGTGGATACTAATTCAGCTTGGATAGGTCAACAGTTAAATAGTATTGGATTTGCCGTGCAACGCATCATTTCCATTAGTGATACTAAAGATGAGATAAAACAAGCCATAGGCGATTCAGCATCAAGAGCCGATGTTGTGATTGTTACAGGGGGGCTTGGACCAACTAATGACGATGTCACAAAAGTGGCGCTCTGCGAATATTTCGGCTGTGCATTGGTGTTTCATGTAGATATTTCTAGCCATATTGATGGATTATTTGCTCGATTCGGAAAGACTGTTTCAGAAGTGAATCGCAGGCAGGCAGAATTGCCTTCGGCTTGCATGCCTCTGCATAATGCACTTGGTACGGCACCAGGAATGTGGTTTGATACTGGGAAATCTATAGTTATCAGTCTGCCAGGCGTGCCTTATGAAATGAAAAGCATTTTCACCAACGAGTTAGTTCCACGCTTAGTGGAACGTTTCGATGCACCCACCATTATTCATCGGACTGTACTGACCATGGGAATGGGCGAGAGTTGGCTTTCTGAACATATTGCTGATTGGGAATTTGCACTGCCTTCTCCTTTGAAACTAGCATACCTGCCGTCACCAGGTCGCGTCAGATTGCGACTTTCGGCAATTGGAGAAGATGAGTCGCTATTGAAGCAGCTGATGGATGAGCAAGTTGCTCAACTTGTAGATTTAATTCCTGAACTGGTTTATGGTTTTGATGACGAGACCATACAAGGTGTGGTTGCGGATTTGCTTACTTCAAGGGGATTAACTGTTTCCACGGCTGAAAGCTGTACAGGGGGGACGATATCTCAATTGCTGACTTCAATTCCTGGGGCTTCTGTGTATTTCATCGGTGGCCTGGTAGCGTACAGTTATGAAGTCAAAGAGAATGATTTGGGTGTTTCTAAGAGAACATTGATTGCTCAGGGTGCGGTCAGTGAGGCCACTGTAATTGAAATGGCTGTTGGAGCGCGAAGAAAATTCGCCTCGGATTTTGCTATTTCTGTGTCTGGAATAGCAGGCCCTGATGGTGGAACGTCTGAAAAGCCGGTAGGAACAGTTTGGATTGCTATTGCAGGGCCAAATAAATCAGTAGCGAGAAAGTATCAATTTGGAGATAATCGCGAACGTAACATCGAGCGCAGTGCTATTACTGCGATAAATATGTTGCGTGAGCAGATTTTACAGCTTTGAATTCCGGAATAATTACTCTACATTTGCGCCCCGTTTTACAAGTCATTTAAGCGCTACATAGTCATGTCAAGGGTTTGCGAAATCACAGGAAAAAAGGTCATGGTAGGAAACAATGTTTCTCACTCAAACAGAAAGACCAAGAGAAAATTCCTTCCTAATCTTTTTAAAAAGAAATTCTATTTGGCCGCTGAGGACAAATGGGTCGTTCTTCGTGTTTCTGCTAATGGTCTTAGAACCATTGATAAGATTGGCATTGAGGCTGCTATGGCCGATGCAAAGAAACTTGGTCTTTAAGATAGTTTAGCTTACTTTATTTACTGAACGCTGTTTTGGTTCTCCAAAGCAGCGTTTTTTTGTTCCATATCTCGGGCATGTTTAGATTGTCGATTTTGTTAGGGTTGTTATTGTCTGCCCCTGTCGCTATTGCTCAAGAATTCAGCAAGGCGGACACACTTCGTGGTACACTCTCAAGTTTGCGGTCTTGTTTCGATGTGAATTATTACGAACTGGATATCTCAATTGACCTTGAAGGTCACACTGTTTCTGGAAGTAATACAATACACTTCAAGGCCACAAGTGAATTTGACCAACTGCAATTAGACCTATTTGAGAATTTGGCTGTGGACAGTATCGTTCATCAAGGCAGTCAATTAGATTTTTCCCGAGTACACAATGCAATCTTCGTTGCATTCCCATCCAAATGGTCAATTGGAGAAAGAGGTTCAATAAGTGTCTATTATCGCGGAAAGCCAATTGAGGCAAAGACGCCTCCGTGGGATGGTGGTTTCATCTGGAAAATGGACAACAATGGAAAACCTCATGTTGGGGTTGCGTGCGAGGGTCTAGGTGCAAGTTGTTGGTGGCCCAACAAGGATCATCTGTCGGATGAACCAGATAGCATGCTGATGCATTTTACTATACCTAACAATCTTGTTTGCGTGAGCAATGGTCAGTTATTGATGCGGAAAATGTTTAAGGAGCATACTCGTTGGACATGGAAGGTTGTCAACCCGATCAATAATTACAATGTGACGGTTAACATTGGAGACTATGTTCAATTTACAGAGTATTTCAATAGCGGTAATGATTCACTATTGTTAAGCTATTATGTTTTGCGAGGAAATCTAGAAAAGGCAAAAGAGCATTTTAAGCAGGTGAAACCCATGCTATCCATATTTGAAGAAGCATTTGGAAGGTATCCCTTTTGGGAAGATGGCTATGCTTTAGTGGAGACGCCTTATGCAGGGATGGAACATCAGAGTGCAATTGCCTACGGCAACAAGTTCTTGAAAGGATATGGTGGGCGGTTTCCATCAGATATGGATTTCGATTACATCATTATTCATGAAACCGGACATGAATGGTGGGGAAATAGCATTTCGGCCAATGATCTGGCTGATATGTGGGTTCACGAGAGCTTTTGTACCTACTCAGAAAGTGTTTATGTGGAAGCGAGGTACGGATACGAAAAGATGATGGATTATCTGGCTTATCAGAAGAATTTCATCACCAATAGATCACCAATGCGTGGGATTTTCGGGGTAAATCAAGAAGGGAACTCTACTGATATGTATTACAAAGGAGCATGGATGTTGCACACTTTGCGGAGCACGGTAAATGATGATGTATTGTTTAAAGCGATTTTGAAGAGCCTTGCCACGAAATTCCGTCATCGTAATGTGGACGGGATTGAGATTATTGACTTTATCGGCAAGAGTCTTGGATGGAATGTGAAACCATTCTTTGAGCAATATATCGGTCACAGCGAACTACCGATTTTGGAATATCGCTTAACGGGGCGAAAATTGGATTTGCGTTGGATTTCTGATGTTCCCGGGTTTGCTTTGCCAATGGAAATATATGGCAAGAATGGCTCAGTTATCCGTACTGATGTCAAGCAGGATGAATGGACAACTGTTTCTATACCCAAAATAGGAACCCAAGGAGTTGAGTTCCGTGAAGACCGTTTCCTGTTCTCAACTAGGAAAATAGGTAGAGAAAGGAAGAAAGGTCCGAAGTTCTGACCGAATCAAGTTTGTATAACCCCTGGATTGAAACGTTCCACAGGTGCATGTTCAGCAGCTTCAATTCCCATACTTATCCATTTCCTTGTGTCGAGCGGATGGATAATGGCATCTATCCAAAGTCGAGCGGCAGCATAATAGGGAGATGTTTGCTCTTCATAACCTGCAGTTATCCGATCTAGGAGTTCCTTTTCTTGTTCAGGGGTTACAAGCTCTCCTTTACTCTCAATAGTGGCTTTTTGAATCTGTAGAAGCACTTTGGCTGCTTGAGTACCACCCATAACTGCAATGTTTGCAGTGGGCCATCCAATGATCAGTCGGGGGTCGTACGCTTTTCCGCACATGGCATAGTTGCCAGCTCCATAACTGTTTCCAACTACGATACTGAATTTAGGAACAGTACTATTGGCCACTGCATTGACCATTTTCGCTCCGTCTTTGATGATTCCGCCCTGTTCGGAACGTGAACCAACCATGAAGCCAGTTACATCATGCATGAAGATCAGTGGAATCTTTTTCTGATTGCAATTCATAATGAAACGCGCGGCTTTGTCTGCACTATCAGAATATATGACGCCTCCAAATTGCATTTCGCCCTTGGTGCTTTTTACTCGCTTGCGCTGGTTGGCAACAATCCCCACGGCCCAACCATCGACACGCGCAAGTCCACAAAGTATGGTTTTGCCATAAGGGGCTTTATATTCTTCAAATTCTGAGTTATCAACGATGCGTTTGATGATTTCAAACATGTCATACTCCTTTGTTCTTTCTTCTGGCAATATTCCTAAGATCTCTTTTGGGTCAGAAGTCGGTGGGGCAGGAATCTTACGATCGAATCCTGCCTTTTCGAAACTACCGATCTTATCCATGATGCTTCGTATAGTTCTTAAAGCATCAGCATCATCTTTTGCCTTGTAGTCGGTCACGCCACTTATCTCGCAATGGGTTGTAGCTCCACCAAGTGTCTCATTATCGATGTTCTCGCCTATTGCTGCCTTTACAAGATAGGAGCCCGCAAGGAATATGGTTCCTGTCTTATCCACAATCAATGCTTCATCGCTCATAATGGGTAAGTAAGCGCCTCCTGCAACACAGCTACCCATAATTGCCGAAATCTGAACAATGCCCATGCTACTCATCTTGGCATTGTTTCGGAAAATGCGGCCAAAATGTTCTTTGTCAGCAAATATTTCATTCTGCATCGGCAGATAAACGCCCGCGCTGTCTACCAGATAGATGATAGGTAATCGATTTTCCATTGCAATTTCCTGAGCGCGCAGGTTCTTTTTGCCGGTAATTGGAAACCAAGCACCAGCCTTCACTGTAGCATCATTTGCCACGATAATGCATTGCTTTCCTGATACGTATCCAATAACAACTACAACGCCCCCTCCGGGGCATCCACCATGCTCTGCATAAAGGTCATAACCAGCGAAAGCACCTATCTCAATGGTTTCTGTGCCACTATCGATCAGATTTTTGACACGCTCTCTAGCGCTCATTTTGCCCTTTGCATGCTCCTTTTCAATTCTTTTCAAACCGCCTCCTTGATATATCTTTTCCAGTCGGCTCTCCATTTTGGAGATCATCTGTTTCATTACATCTTCATTGCGGTTGAATTCAATATCGATTTTCACTTTGGGCGCTTTTTTTTGTGGGGCCAAATATAGCCAACGGCATTTCGGAATCGCTTTGGGTAGGTAGCTACTTATCTAGCTGTTGCTTTATTGTCCACACTCTTCGCATCCAAAGTCAGATTGTCTACCCTTCTCAGCCAGGTCACGGTCAGGCTGATATGGCCGAAATCATTCGTCACCATGCCGCGCAGCACATAGCATCCCGGACCACGGAAGGGATAGCGCGCTGCGGTCTGCGGGAAATGCACCGTATCGATCCATTCGCCATCGAGGTCTATGAGTGTGCCGAAATGCATCTTCTCGTGCTGCTTTGTGGCGGTACTTTTCACATGCACCCGATAGCCCAGAATTTCCACCTGCTTGCCGACCAAAGTTCTCATCTGCATTACAGTCATGGTCGGAAGCCCTGTGCGGTCGATCATGTCGAATGGGGATGATGTGACCGCAAACCCGAAAAGCTCCATCTCGTCAAAAGCATTTTCCAATGGATGGTGCCACAGTTCGGGTAATTGAAAGCTTTTGGGTGTGGTTCGAAAAAGCTGTGTGTTCGTATCCTGCTTTGGCGCATGCCCAAGGAGGAAGTGAACATCCCACAGCAGTTCCTTCTTGTTCTTTCCGGAAAAACGCAACGTTCCAGCCCTGATAAGCAGAATCCATTGCTCAAGATGGATGGCATTGCGCTCCACTGCATCGCGAAGGTCTGCGAATGGGCCATTCTTCGCCCTTTCGCGCAGCAGGGACTTCATCGTTTCTTCCCGCAATCCATTGATGAAACCGAGGCCGATGAAGATTACCTTGCCTTGCAATATCGCACCCATCCCGCTGCGGTTGATAC
>JBFYQB010000036.1:0-14723 GCA_041302955.1 Flavobacteriales bacterium | reverse complement strand
CTTCATTTATAGGATTTGATTCAAGCGATTGGGAATGAACCGATGTGAAGGCAACAAGTGCGCACACACTTGAAATCACAACACATTTAGAGAGAAAACTGATTCTGAACATGTCCCAAATGTAGGTGAATACACAAAGACCAGAAATAGCCTTTGTACTCGCTCGGCCAGAAAAACGACCAACAGTTTATTTTACTGGCATGACTACAACCAATTAATCGATGAATGACCATCGAGATTCAACAGGCCGGCTTAAAAAAGGCCGCCCCAAGTAGCTTTCGCTACCAAGGGCGGTATGTGCAAACCTATAAGCCAGATCCTGTGACCACCGCCCGAAAGCGGCAGCTCCCATCATTTATCTACGCAGCCTACCCGCTGCGACCGTCCGAAGACATGGGGCGAGCAACCCCAAAATCACAGCCTATTTGGCCTTGCAGCCCGTAAGGTTTACCCTTCCGTCAGTTACCTGAGCGGAACGTGAGCTCTTACCTCACATTTTCACCCTTACCCCGAACTCGTCAGGGCGGTCATTTTCTGCGGCACTGGCTGTCATCGGTCAGTTTCCCGGCCAACGCCCCTATTTACATAAGGTACGGTGCTCTATGCTGTCTGGACTTTCCTCCCCGAACAAGTTCGAAGCGATGGGACAGTTTGCTTCGCAAAGCTAAGACCCGAATTCACGTTCCGATAATCTCACTGCAAATTCTGACGCAATTGAGGAAATACAGAACTTACCTTGCGCATAAGGTAAACGCCATAAGTGCCCTCAAAATCATGTACACTGGATTTATCCCAACGCTCATTCCTGTCATCATCAACCATATCAATACCCTCTATCCGTTTGACCTTCGCATCGAAAGACGGGTCGAAGAACAATGGAAAGGATAGTCTTTGTTTACCAGATGAGTTGAGCACTCTATGTGGTGTTGAACGATACAAACCTCCGGTCATCCTATCAAGCATGTCTCCGATGTTGCAAACAAAAGTACCTGACAGTGGTGGAGCATCGATCCATTCACCACCGCTTTTCACTTGAAGACCTCCTACTGAATCCTGAAGAAGAAGGGTCAGTAACCCATAGTCAGTGTGCTCTCCAACTCCCCACTGAGCCGCACCTATTTGTTGAGGCGGGTAATGAAAAACCCGAAAAAGTACAAGCGGGTCATATGTACAGCTAGAGCGGAAATAACCTGCATCCAGCCCCAGACTTAAGGCGATGGCCTCCATTACGAGATGCCCAACTTTGGTCACCTCAGTAATGTATTTGACCACAACGTCCTTAAATCCCTCAGGACGTATTGGAAACAGATTGCTGCCATGCATTGGCAATCCTGCAAGTACACGGGAATCATCTTGATTCAATTCGGCACCAAAGTATATACCCTCCTTAAGATCGGGCATACCTGATGTGAGTTCACCTTCAATTGGAAAATACCCTCGCCATGCCCGACCACCTTTATCCATGGAGATTTCCATTTTCTCACGTTCCACCAACGCAAAGAATTGATGACTCAGTTCCTTCAGATCGCCAATTAACTGCGGGTCGATTCCGTGGCCTTTTAAATAAAAGAAGCCGTGTTGGCGACAGGCCTCTGATAAAGCCCTGGCCATTTCCATAACAGCAGCATCTTCTCGGTGTGATTGTCTAAGACAGCCTATATCGACAACGGGTATCAAAGTGATCTCATGTTTTATGCGGATATGATTGTCAATGCTGAATTTTCATCCCTACATCCTTCCTTCTATCCATGATGGGAAGTTCCACATGAGATGGATATTGCGCATTGTGAAAAATTTCCCAAGTCCCCATTTCAGTGTACACCATTTTGAAATTATCCACATCAACTCCGGCCAGCCTCACCTGCATTCTATGCCCAGGCATGAACAGGTGAGAAGTAGGCAACATGTCGAAAGACAAAAATTCTACGCTGGTCGTATCCATCAAAGCGGCATCCACACTTCGATATCCTCGATATGGAACGCAATCTTGATAGTGAATGGGGCTATCATGCAACTTACGATGTATAAAGTTCAATTGACCGTCTGTAACCTTCCACACTTTCCCAGTTTCATCGACATCTTCAAGATATGCAAAAATAGACCCCTCTTGTGTTGAACTTTTAAGATAGATGTTGACCTGAGGATGCCCTGTCACCTCAACCGCCTCCTTCAGCACTTCCCCCTTGAATACAACGGTTATGCTATCCTCACCACTTTCATCCTTGTAGGTATTGCCAACACTGGCCGTATTGAAATTCCATCGACATCCTGGGCCTAGTCCGTGAGTAGTGTCCACCAAATAGACTGTGGTCATATTACTGTTCTGCATTTCCCAATTCAGTTCACCTGTGGGGCTGAGAAAGAGATCGGTTCTTTCGGCATCAGGAGGCCAAGAGTCGGCCGTTTTCCATCGGTTCTCTCCCATTGTATAATAATTCACTCTGGGCGAAGATTCCAGTCCATTGTCTATTCCCTTTAAATGAAAATCGAAAAATCGAACAATCTCTTTCACATCATCGAATTGAGATGGCCCAGCATTAGTAGGACTAACATTGGCACCACCTCCATGATTCCATGGCCCTAGACGCAAGCGATTATGTCCATCATTGAGATTGATGAATTGTCGCACAGCGGCATGCGCAAATGCTGCGTCCCACCAACCGCTCCAAGAATAAACAGCCGCACCAGACTGCCGGAATCTATCCGCCAAAAGAAATGGCGTAAGAACATCCTTCACATACAAACTGCGGTCAATCGTAAGTGTATCATCCATGAAATATGCAGTACCGCCTTCCTTGCGCTGATAGATGTTGCATGTATGCTCTGCCCAAATGGGTGCCATGTCGCGTTTGCTGAATCCTTTAACACGTTGCACACCATAAGTAGCCATCTTAGCGGCGCCTTTCCTACGGCTTTCAGGTAGTTTCCCTTGATCCAGACCCTCGCAAAAATTACCGTATTGAGAGAGAAACTGATGGAAATAAAGCCCTCCTGGTGCTGATACATCATCATACAGGTCCCAAAGCGAATAGGTAGGCACTATGGCCTTTACATTCGGGTGGCGGTTATAAAGCAGATATAAGGCCGTATTGCCGATATAACTAACGCCTGTGGCGCCAACATTGCCGCTGCACCAGTCCTGTTTCACTATCCAATCAACAATATTCTTTCCATCCAATACCTCGCGCATGTCTGCCATTGTGAGCATCTTGTGACCTTCCGAAGCTCCGCTTCCACGGACATCAACTGTCACTAGGGCGTATCCGTATTTGACGAAATTCAAAGGCGGGAAATTCTCCGTGCTTGGTACCATTTTCATAAACCACTTGAAGGGCCATTTGAACCCTACAGCGCGCCAGTATCGGGTCTGATAGAGAACCGCAGGGATTTTCTCTCCTTTTTTCAGCCCCTTTGGCAGGTAGACATTCACTGCCAAACGAACGCTATCGTCCATCATGACATAGTATGTCTGTTCTTTAATTCCACTGTAATCCATTTTGCGCTCATAATATGGAGCTGCCACTTCAGAATTCAGAGAATCTTTTGGAGTATGAGCAAATGAAGACAACGTCCAGAACAGGACTGAAGCCCAAGGAAAACAATACTTTAACATGTCAAGGGATAGGCCACGAAGTTACGATTGACACATATCTGAAAACCGACCTCAGACCAAAGAAATTGAACTCATCTGGTCACATTGGGCAAATCTTTAATTAACGCTATATTAACAGCCCAGTTGATGCGAGTGACCACCTTTGCACCACCAATTTCTGAAAAGCATGGCAGACCAGCCTAAGATTCTCATAGTGGATGACGAAGAGGATATCCTTCAGTTCTTGGAATATAACCTCAAGAAGGAGAATTTCGAGGTTCACACAGCACTTTCGGGCAGATTGGCCATTGGCATTGCTGACAAGGTGAAGCCCGACTTGATCATTTTGGACGTAATGATGCCTGACCTTGACGGTATAGAAACCTGCAAGGAATTGCGAGCCATTCCTTCGCTTAAGAACACATTGGTGGCATTTCTTACTGCTAGAAGTGAAGATTACTCTCAGATTGCCGGGTTTGACGCTGGCGCGGACGACTACATCAGCAAACCAATAAAGCCCCGTGTACTTATAAGTCGGATAAACGCCTTATTGAGAAGGAACAATCCACTGAATAGCAATCAGGTTTTTGAAACTTCCACAGGCCTCAAGATAGACCGCGATCGATATGTGATCGAAAATCAAGGAAAAGAGATCACCTTACCGAAAAAAGAATTCGAACTTCTTGCATTGCTTGCCTCCAAACCAGGCCACGTGTTCACCCGAGACACCATTCTAAGCACTGTCTGGGGCGACCAAGTGGTGGTAGGCGATCGAACCATTGATGTACACATCCGCAAACTCCGTGAGAAAATTGGCGATGATGCCATTAAAACTGTAAAGGGAGTTGGCTATAAGTTTGAAGACTGAGGATTTCCTCAGGAACCGAAAACGCCAATTCTACCAGCTGCCCAGCTTTCCGGAAATGGAATTCTCCATTTGTGCTCAAGTTCTTCTCGAGAGGTGACCATGTTATTGAACACCAGTGTGGAGTTATTCAATTCACCCTGCTCATAGGCCGTTTCCAATTGATTCACATGTACGAGTTTAACCTCGTCCTTAGCATTCACATATGCCAGCTGAAGTCGGTCAAAGAAGTCAACATTGAGTTTGGCCTGCAATGAATGTATGAATGCCACCGAACGGTCGATGGAACAACCACTTGCAAGAGCAGCATCCTCATCTACCATCATCACCAAGAAACGGTGGTATAGAACATCCGCAGCAGCTTTCAAAGGCTCTCCATGCGCCTTCCAATCTTTCACAAAATCGTTGCTCAGTTCCGAAACGATTTTCGCTTCCTCAGCTGTCAATTCGCGAGAACTTTGGTAAACCCATGTTCTTGAATGTAATGGGAATGAAGCGAAGGCTATCAACTGACCATTCATGATTTAGCTTTGATATCAGAGATCGGCTGCCTGAGCAATCATTTCTGCCACGTCAAGAACCTGTGTCTCGTGAGATTTCTCATTGTACTTGACACCATCTGTAAGCATTGTGTTGCAGAATGGACACCCTGTGGCAATTACTTGAGGTTTCAATGCTAAAGCTTCTTCAGCCCGCTCCATATTGACCTCTTTATCGCCATGCTCTGCCTCTTTAAACATTTGTGCACCACCCGCGCCACAGCATAGTCCATTGGCGCGTGAACGCTTCATCTCTGTCAATTCCACATCAAGATTGGCTATCACAGACCGAGGAGCCTCGTACTCGTCATTTGCTCGACCTAAGTAACATGGGTCATGAAAAGTGATTTTCTTGCCTTTGAATGCCCCGCCTTCTACTTTCAACTTGCCATCATTTATGAGCTGTTGAATAAGTTGTGTATGGTGAATCACCTCATACTGCCCACCAAGTTCAGGATATTCGTTCTTCAGGGTATTAAAGCAATGCGGGCAGCCCGTGACAATCTTCTTCACCTCATAGGCATTGAGCACCTGAATATTTGTCATGGCCTGCATCTGAAAAAGGAACTCATTGCCAGCACGTTTCGCTGGGTCGCCAGTGCATGACTCTTCCGTTCCTAAAACAGCAAACTTAATGTTGACCTTATTCAAAATTTTGACAATCGCCTTGGTTATCTTCTTAGCGCGATCATCAAAACTACCAGAGCATCCTACCCAGAAAAGCACGTCTGGAGTTTCTCCTGCGGCCATCATTTCGGCCATGGTTGGAACTTTCAATAATTCACTCATCTCAATCTGTTATTAGGTTTTGCTATGAAGTTGAGCAATCATCAATTTTCGGCAATCCAGTTCGCCCTGTCAGCAGGAGAGAACTGCCATGGCGCACCGTTATTCTCAATATTACTGAATACAGTGGTGAGTGCAGATGGCGCTTGCGACTCTTCCATCACTAGAAATCTGCGCAGATCAACAATGATGCTCAATGGATCTATGTTCACGGGACAGCTCTCTACACATGCGTTGCATGATGTACATGCCCACAACTCTTCAGGTGTGATATAATCATGAAGCAGACTCTTGCCATCATCCACAAACTGGCCTCCATTGGCATCCATATTCTTACCCACTTCCTCCAGCCTATCTCTGGTATCCATCATTATCTTTCTTGGAGAAAGCTTCTTACCTGTGATATTGGCTGGGCAATTTGAAGTGCATCGCCCGCACTCTGTACAGGTATATGCATTCAGTAATTGTACTTGAGACAGATCCTGAACATCCTTTGCCCCAAAACGCTGAGGCTCAGAAGCGCTTTCAGCTGGTGCTGCGAATGGGTCAGCGGTCGGGTCAAGCATCAGCTTCACCTCATTTGTTACACTTGCCAAATTGTTGAACCTCCCTTTTTTCTCCAAATTGGAAAGATAGGTGTTCGGGAAAGCCAACATAATGTGCAAATGCTTGGAGAATGGCAGGTAATTGAGAAACGCGAAAATGCCGAGGATGTGCGCCCACCAGCATAGACGTTCTATGAAATGAAGCGTACTGTAATCCAATCCAGAGAAAAGAGGAGCCAAAAACTGACTGACAAGAAACGTACCTGCAACACGATGTTCTTCTGGGAAATTTGCTTCTGTGGCATTCATTACCAATAATGCAGTCATCAGCACTATTTCGATAATCAGGATATTATTGGCATCAGCAAACGCCCAGCCTTTTAACTCAGACTTCTGAAATCTTTCAATTTTCGCAACATTTCTTCTCCATAGAAAAGCCACACATGCAATAATGACCAACACACCAAGTACCTCAAAGAAACCGATGGCTGTAGTGTAAAGACCACCAAGAATAGGTGCGAAAACACGATGAGTACCAAAAACACCATCAATAACAATTTCTAAAACCTCAATATTTATCAGGATAAAACCAACATAGACTATGATATGAAGAAGGCCGGCAACTGGTCTTACCACCATTTTACTCTGACCGAATGCTACACGAAGCATAGTATTCAACCTGTCGGAGGTGCGATCGGTACGGTCAACTTTTCGACCTGTCATAATATTACGGTAGATTTTTGAGGCGTTCTTAAAGAACATGCCTCCAGCAGCCAACAAGGCTAGGAGAAAGATCACGTTAGGTATGTACTGCATCTTATGAACTATGCTGGGAGATTATTGAACTTAATCAAGAGTGAAAAAGACTGGAGTATCGGCCTTGCGATCAATGTTATCATCAATCCTTATTCTTCTTTCCAAAGAGTGAAACATGCACGTATCTACTTGGCCGTGCTTTAATGTCAACAAATAGGCTGTCAAGATTGGCAGTTGCTGTAGCCAGATTATTGAATATAGTATCATTGTGAAGCAATTTGCCCACAGTTCCTTTACCACTATTTATCTGTTCCATTGCGATCGCTAGCTCAGCAAATGTGCGATTTGCATTATTAATGGTAGATGCTATATCAGCGGCCGCCAATGAATCCGAGAACGTAGCCAGATTTCCAACCAAACGGTCAATTTCACCCTTATTCTTATCCAAAACTGATGTGAAGGCTTCTACATCTGCAAGTATGCGACTCAAATCCCCATCCTTTGACACCAGCACATCAATCTTTCCAGTGGCACGTTTCAAATTGTCCATGGTCACCGCCAGATCGGTAAGCGCTTTGTTTACTGACGATGTCCGTTCTCCTTTCCCAAGTGCATCGCGCAGATCCAGAACAAGTGAATCAAGATTCAGAATCAACTTTTCGGCCTTATCCTTCAGTGGATCGATGCTAGCTAGCAATCCCTCCTTTATCTCAGCTTTCAAAGTGTCACCCTCATTCAAAAAGCCTGATTCATCACCTAACATCAGAATAATGCTGGTCGTGCCAAAAAGGTCTGAGCTCATCTGTGCCTTAGTTCCTTTCGGTATTTCGAAGTTGTCTGCCGTAAGCATTATTTCTACTACAACATTCCTTCGGCCAACTGGTTCAAAATAAACATCGCGTACTAACCCGACTTTGTAACCATTGGCCATGACAGGGGCCGAGGTATTGACCCCACCGGCATCAGTGAACACCGAATAATACACGCGTTGTTTGCTGAAAATGTCATTGCCGTTCAGAAAGTTGTAGCCCCATACGAACGCGAAGAGTGTGGCAAACGCCACCACTGCTGTTCTTATCTCTTTGGAATACTTCATTCCTTCTTTCCTTTTTTTTACTTTAATACTGCTCGGGCCTCATCAGCTTTGATTCGAACCCCGTCCTTGAATGCGACCACAAATGCTCCTTCGAAGCCCAACTTCCTCAATCGTGTCTGTTCTGCGGTAACGGAGGCAAATGATGTGAAACTACCTACGATGTACTTGTAAAGTCCATCCTGAACATAGTATCGCGCTGGCTGCCCTTTGAATCGGGGCGAATTTACATCAATGGGATTTGCCGAGGATAGAATCTGAACGGATAATACCACACCCTTATCAGCAATTAGTTGAGAAGACGATTTCGTGACCATTTCCTTGGATTCAACGGGAACCAAAGCAGGCTGCGGCTTCTGTTCCATGTTTTTTGATTCCTGCTCGGTCTGTGATGGTGATTTTGTTTTGTTTACCTGCGCAATACGCGCTTCGAGTTCCATTTTTCTCTTTTCGAGATAAAGCAATTCGGCCTCATCTGGAGTCAGTGGCCTATCGGCCAACTGAGGGACGATTTCCTTCTTAGTTTGTTGCTCTTCAATTTTATTGACCGGCTTCACCTCCTCTTGCTTTAATCGCTTCTCGCGTTGTTCAGCATGAACTTTCTGAAGCGAATCCTGCTTGTTCTTCTCTATGGCTGCCAAACGCTCTGCAAATTCCACTCTTGCTTGTTCGGCAACGGCTTCTCGCTTCAATTTCTCAGCAATTCTTGCTTTCTCTTCTGCCTCGGCATTCTTTTTTGAATCCGCCAATTCCTGCTCCTTTGCAACCTTCTCTTTGGCCAATCGGTCAACTTCTTCTTTCTTTTTCTGATCCTCACGGGCTTTTTTCTGAGCCACAAGATCCTGCTCCAACTTCAACTTCTCCAATCGATCTTTCTCGGCCTTGGCTGCCTCCAATTCCTTCAACTTTCTTGACTTCTCAATATCCGCGGCAGATTGCACCAGCGGCTCTACAGGTTTCGCTGTTTCTTGGCGATTTTCCTTGACAGCCTCTGATTTTGGCTTCTGCTCAACTGCAACTGGTGTTTCCGATTTAGGTGTGACCTCTTCAGTTTTGGTGGCAGACACAACTCCTTCAACCTTGTCCTTATAATCTCTGAATCCTCTGAATATGGCGGATGCCATGTAGGTTCTACCATCCTCCGTATTCAAAAAATCTTCTTCTGATGCATTTGTCAGAAATCCCAATTCAATCAAGATACTAGGCATTGTGGTTCTTCGTAATACTAGGAATCCTGCCTGCTTCACACCACGGTCCTTGCGACCAACCCGCTCCTTGAATTGCTGCTGTATGTAGGACGAGATGCGCAGACTCTGCTCCAAAAAAGCACTTTGCATAATGGTAAGCGCAATTATGCTTTCTGGCGAATTAGGATCGAAACCCTCGTATTTGGTCTGATAATCATCTTCCAAAAAGATGGCCTGGTTCTCCTTCATTGCCACCTGAAGATTCTCTTCGCTGCGGTGTAGTCCAAGAGCGAAAGTCTCTACGCCTTGAGCCGAAGAGTTTTGCGCTGCATTACAGTGGATACTGAGAAAGAGGTCGGCATCAGCCTTATTCGCCAGGTCTGCCCGCTCATTAAGACCGATGAATACATCTTTGTCTCTGGTGTATCTGACGTTGATAGATGGGAAAGTCTCTTTGATGAGCGACCCGACTTTCAGGGCCACATCAAGCGCAATGTCTTTTTCTTTGGCCTTGTATCGACCCGTGCCAAGATTTCCAGGGTCGTTTCCGCCATGTCCAGCATCGATCACAATGGTCTTCATGCGGTATGGCTGATCTGCCTTCTGAGCGAACCCAGCGGAAGACAAACAGAAACCTGCAATAATGAGGGAGAAAAAACGTTTTATTGTCATTGCTCCCTGCATAAGGGCTATCCTGAACGGTCAGGTGAAATGGTTAGCTTTGAACGCCCAAAATAAAGCCTTTTCCAGCAATTTCCAGCAGTTCCCTTGCGCATCAGAAACGTGTTGATACGATCGATAAGGTACTGCCTGCCAATGCTCCTTTCAAGCTTCTTTGCTTTGGGGCAGAATCCGCCTACGAGTGGCGAGCAGATAGAGGTTTCCACGCCTTCTTTGTTCAGAACATCCAAAGGGCAATTTGCTCAGGATTCTACGGTGGTCAACTTTCCGGACAGCGTTATGGTGCCCAAGGACAGTGCGGCCTTAGCGATGGACACATTGCGGTTGAACGGCAAAAAACCGTCTGATGATGCGTTGGACAGCCCAGTAACCTACCATGCCCGCGATTCGATACGCTTCAGCGTGGATCTCAAGAAAGTCTATTTGTTTGGCGATGCGCAGATCAATTATCAGGACATCGAATTAAAGGCCGACTACATCGAGATCGATCAGGAAACCAAGGAAGTGTATGCCATTGGTGTGGCAGATTCGTCGGGAAACATTGTGGGAAAGCCAAAATTCAAAAGCGGGGCGCAGGAGTTTGCAGCGGAGAACATGCGCTACAACTTTAAGACGAAGAAGGGCCGCATTTCGGATGTGGTGACCAAAGAAGGTGAAGGGAACCTAAGAGGAACCACGGTGAAGAAGACCGAGACGGATGCTTACTATATCCGCAAAGGAGGGTTCACCACCTGCGATGCCGAGCATCCTCATTATATCATTGCTGCAAATAAATTGAAGGTGATACCCAACGACAAAGTGGTCAGCGGTCCCGCCTTCCTGATGTTCGAAGGCGTGTATACACCCTTGGTAGTGCCCTTCGGATGGTTTCCGAATAAATCCGGGCGTTCATCGGGCATCATCTTTCCAGAGTATGGGGAATCGCCTTCGCAGGGTTTTTTCTTCAGAAACATGGGCTATTACTTCAACCTGGGCGAAACGATAGATCTTGCCGTTACAGGCGACATCTACACACAGGGAAGCTATGGTGTGAAGCTGCTCTCGAACTACAACAAGCGCTATCGTTTCCGAGGGCAACTGGAATTGACGCACAACAGTGTAAGAAACGGTGACCCGGATTTCCCGAATTACACGGAGTTGAACAATTTCTTCGTGCGTTGGACTCATACACAAGACCCTAAAGCAAGACCAAGCACCACGTTCGCAGCCACGGTGAATGCCGGCACGGCCACCAACTTCACCAACGGACTGCGGGTGAATCAGAATGATTATTTGACCAATATGTTCAATTCCAGCATCGCTTTCTCCAAGCGCTGGGCTGACACGCCATTCTCGCTAAGCACCAATCTTTCGCACACACAGAACACCAATACGAACGACATCTCAGTCACATTTCCTGACGTGGCGTTCAATGTGTCGCGCATATTCCCTTTCGCGCGGAAGAATGCAGTCGGAAAACAGCGATGGTATGAGAAGATAGGTATAAGCTATGCCTTCAATGCCCGGAACAGGATATCGACCAAAGACTCCACGTTCTTCACGGCCGGCACGCTGCAGAAGATGCAGAATGGTATCAGCCACTCTATTCCTATCACCACTTCATTCAAGGCGTTCAAGTATTTCACCGTTTCGCCATCATTGACCTACAACGAGCGTTGGTTTTTCCAATCGGTCAAAAAGGGATGGAACAACGAGTCGCAATTGGCTGTGACGGATACATCCACTGGTTTTTTCAGCAACAGGGATTTCAGCGCGAACGTGAACATGACCACCCAGATATATGGACTGGTGCAGTTCAAGCGAGGGCCGATAAAGGGAATACGGCATGTATTGACACCTACCTTGGGCTACAATTACCGACCGAAACTATCTGACAACGAGGTGGGGTATTACGGCCCGAATGGCACATTCGCCACCTATCACCCTGATGAACTGAGCATTTTTGGCCGTGCGCCTACCACCAATACCGGAGCCATAAACTTTGGATTTGGCAACAATCTTGAAATGAAGGTGGCCTCGAAACGCGACACCATCACTGGATTCAAGAAAGTGAAACTGCTGGAAGCGTTCAACATCTCATCGTCTTACAACCTATTTGCCGATTCACTCAATCTTGGCGACATCAACATCAACGGTCGGACCACGATACTGGAAAAACTGAGCGTCAATTTCGCTTTCAACTTGACGCCCTACGCTCAGGATTCGTTGAGCAGAAAGGTGAACCGTTGGCTGGTGAACGAAACCGGTGAACTTACGCGTATGACCAATGCCACGGTTCAGGTGAGTTTTGCGCTGAACGGGAAAAGCAGGGATCAAAACTATCAGAGTGAGAAGGGAACTCCTGAAGAATTGGCCATGATAAATGCCGAAAAGGGAGCTTACGTGGACTTCAATGTGCCGTGGAACATCAATGTGAATTACAATCTTTCCATACTTCGACTGGTTCAGGAAGATAAGATGACGCAGACATTCGGCATCAATGGCGATATCAATATCACTCCGAAATGGAAGATCGGCTTCTCCACGGGTTACGACTTTGTGAACAACGACATAGCGCTTACCTCACTGAGCATATATCGCGACCTGCATTGCTGGGATTTCAGCTTGAACTGGGTGCCTTTCGGAGGAATTCAAAGCTGGAGTTTCGACCTGAAGGTGAAATCTTCCATGCTACAGGACCTGAAGCTCAGCAGACGGAAGGATTACTTCGATCAGCGATAATTGGCAGCATCACGTGCTGACATCCATTTAACAGATGCATCTTTTCTGAACCAAGTGAGCTGACGCTTTGCAAACTGTGCGGTGTGCAATTTGATAAAACCGACCGCCTCGCTGAGTGTTGTCTTGCCATCAAGATGGTCGAACAGCTCTTTGTACCCAACAGTGTTCAGTGCATTGACATGGCGATAGGGAAGCACGGCCCTTGCCTCATTTAGCCAACCGGCCGCCATCATGCTATCGGTGCGAGAGGCGATGCGCGCATCCAATTGCCGCTTGGGGACATCGATCCCTAATTTGATGGTCTCGAATGCACGGGTCTGCGGCAGTTGGGTATGGAAAGAGGAGAACGACCGCCCGCTGATGAGGCATACCTCCAATGCGCGAATGACCCGCTGTGGATTCTGCCGGTCCATACGTGCGTAATGGATGGGGTCGAGTGCCTGCAGGCGCACCAGAAGCGCCTCGAGGCCCTCTGCTTTCCATTGGGCAGTGAGCGCATCGCGAACGGCAGGGTCGGCAGGAGGAACTTCGTCCAGCCCTTCGCACACGGCCTTGATGTATAGCCCTGTTCCACCGCACATCACCACGACATCGTGCTGGGCGAAGAGTCTTTGGAGCAAGGCAAGCGCATCATCTGCATACATGCCCGCACTGTAATCTTCCTGAATGCTGCGCGAAGCGATGAAATGGTGCGGAACCTCGGCCAGTTCGGCCGCGGTAGGCTGCGCAGTGCCAATGGGAAGCTCGCGATACACCTGCCGACTATCGGCAGATATCACCTCGGTGCGGAATGCCTTTGCCAACGCAATGGCCACGCTGGTCTTGCCAGCGGCCGTAGGGCCACAAACTACAATGAGCTTCTTGGCCTTGGAGGCCATTATCAGAGTTCGTCCATGTCGAAGTTGGAGAAGCCAGATTCGCCTTCGCCATCCTCGTCATCATCATCTGAACTGCCGCCTTCGCCAAGATCGTCATCATCGTCACCTGCTGGTGCATCAGGATCGCTCTCGGTATCGTCATTCAACATATCGGTGTCCTCTTCCCCTATCTGATCGTCCGTAGGCTCGTCATCGAGCATGGAAGCGGCACCTTTCTTACGTGGTTTCTTCTCGTCCTCATCGTCATCGGGCACATCGCTGATGATCGGCTTTACGGGAGGTTGGGTGAAGAATGGTGCATCGCCATGCGATTTCACCATGCGTGGATATTCTGCGCCTTCCTCTTCGTCCTTGATGATGCGGAGCAGTTCGATGGCGAGTCCCACCTGCTTGAAACTCATGGTAACGCACAGAAACCGCTGGTGTGGATCGTTGACGTGGGTAACGATGCGTGTGGGCTTACCCTGCTGGTTGCCATCCAACGAAACAATGTCATCGCCTTCGTACCATGTGCTGTCTGATGTCAGATATTCGGCTGGCTGTCCATGCTCGAAATTGAAATGCTTGACAATGGCACGGTGCAGATCGGCAAAGTCGTGACGTCCGAGAATCTCGATGTCACGGTAGATCTCATGGTTGTCCTCAATAAAAACGCGAAAACGATAAACGGCCATCCGGTGTAATGATTAATCGATTTGTTATGAGTTCAGGTACCTTCCTAAGCGAGGCGCAAAAGTGGAAAAGTTTGATGTGAAAAGCTATAGCTGATCAAATGAGATGTTTCACGGCCGTCAGACCGAGCTCGGCCCCTTTCTTCTCCATGAAGATCACGGCCGCCTCGCGGGTGTTTTCGATGTCTCCATCCAGGATCGCATCGCGGATGGCGTCTTTCAGCAGGCCTATCTCGCGGCCTGGGCCCATGTTGAACGCGTCCATGATGTCCTGTCCCGATATGGGCGGCTGCCAAGTGCGCATGCGGTCTTTCTCTTCCACCTCCCTCAGTTTCTGGCGCACCAGCTCGAAGTTCTTCAGGTAGCGTTTCACGCGGCTGTCGTCCTTGCTGGTGATGTCGGCCTCGCA
>JBFYQB010000035.1:0-4354 GCA_041302955.1 Flavobacteriales bacterium | reverse complement strand
TCTATCACCAGCACGGTGTTGCCCTTGTCCACCAGCTTGTTCAGCACGTCCAGTAGGATGCGGATGTCCTCGAAGTGGAGGCCCGTGGTGGGCTCATCGAGGATGTAGAAGGTCTTGCCTGTGTCGCGTCTGCCCAGTTCGGCCGCCAGCTTGATGCGCTGCGCCTCTCCGCCCGAAAGCGTGGTGCTGCTCTGTCCCAGCTTGATGTAGCCGAGGCCCACATCGGCAATGGAGCGGATCTTGCGCACGATGCTCGGGATGCTCTCGAAGAAGGCCACCGCCTGATCGATGTCCATGTTCAGCACATCGTTGATGGACTTGCCCTTATAGCGCACCTCCAGCGTTTCGCGGTTGTAGCGCCTGCCGCTGCACGTGGGGCAGAGGATGCTCACATCGGGCAGGAAGTTCATCGCAATGGTCTTTACGCCCGCGCCAAGGCACTCATCGCAGCGGCCACTGGGCACGTTGAAGGAGACGCGACCGGCCTTGTAGCCGCGTATCTGCGCTTCGGGCAGGCTGGCAAAAAGGTCGCGGATGTCGGTGAAAACGCCCGTGTAGGTGGCAGGATTGCTGCGCGGGGTGCGGCCTATGGGGTCCTGGTCTATGGCGATCACCTTGTCCAGATATTCCAGCCCTACGATGGTCTTGTAGGGCATGGGCTGCAACTCACTGCGGTGCAGTTTGCTGCTCAGTATGGGGTAGAGCGTCTCGTTGATGAGGGTCGATTTGCCGCTGCCCGAAACCCCCGTGACGCAGATGAACTTGCCCAGCGGGAAGCGGCCGGACACGTTCTTGAGGTTGTTGCCCGAAACGCCCGATATGCTGAGCGTGCGCCCGCTGCCCTCACGAAAGGTGGTGCGGTGCGGAATGGTGTTGGTGCCGTTGAGGTGGGTGGCGGTAAGCGAATCGGTCTTCACCAGATCGCTGTAGGTACCTTGGCCCACAATGCGTCCACCGTGGATGCCCGCCTTGGGGCCGATGTCGATCACATGGTCGGCCGCCATCATCATGTCCTTATCGTGCTCCACAACGATGACCGAATTGCCCGTGTCGCGCAGTTTCTTCAAGGCATCGATGAGGCGTTGGTTGTCGCGCTGATGCAGGCCTATGCTCGGCTCGTCCAGAATGTAGAGCACACCCACCAGCTGCGACCCTATCTGCGTGGCAAGGCGGATGCGCTGCGCCTCGCCTCCCGAAAGGGTGCGTGCCTCGCGGTCGAGCGACAGATAATCCAGCCCCACATCGAGCAGAAACTGGATGCGGGTCTGCACCTCTTTGATGATCTCGTGGGCAATGAAGGCCCTGCGCTCGTCCAGTTTGGCGTTCAGCGCGGTGAACCACAGCTGCAACTCGCCAAGGTCCATGGCCGATAGCTGCGCAATGTTCTTTCCGTCCAAACGGAAATGCAACGCTTGGACTTTG
Source organism: Flavobacteriales bacterium (assembly GCA_041302955.1). GTDB lineage: Bacteria > Bacteroidota > Bacteroidia > UBA10329 > UBA10329 > UBA10329. Next base: position 2,932 of record JBFYQB010000035.1, on the reverse strand, counting down.
AGCCGCGCCCCATGGCAGCCTGGACAAGGCTTCAACGCAGTGAAACGGTCGGCCCATTTGTTCAGGGCCGCGTTGGTGCTCTCCTCCTTTTGCCGTGCAATGAAACTCATGATGCCCTCAAAACCATCGGCATAGCTGGTGCCATTGCCGCTGGCCTCCTTCACCTTCAGCACCTCGCTGCCACCATGCAATATCATCCGCAGCGCATCCTCAGGGATATCCTCTATGGGTGCGGTCAGCTTCACATCATACTTGGTGCAGATGGCCTCCAACTGGCGGAATATCCAGTTGTTGCGATAGTCGCCAATGGGCACAATGCCGCCCTTGTAGATGCTTTTTTTTCTGTCGGGGATGATGAGGTTCTCGTCCACCTCGGCCACCGTGCCCAGCCCGTTGCAATCGGGACATGCACCGTATGGCGAGTTGAAGGAGAAGAGGTTCGGGGCCGGCTCATCGTAGGCGATGCCCGTGGTGGGGCACATCAAAAAGCGGCTGTAGAAGCGCGGTACATCCGTGTCGTGCTCCAACACCATCATGGAGCCCTTGCCCTGCTTCATGGCCAGTTGCAGCGACTCGGAAAGGCGCTTGCCCGACTCCTCGTCCACCTCCAACCTGTCCACCACCACCTCGATGTCGTGGGTCTTGTAGCGGTCCAGCTTCATATCGGCCTTGATGTTCAGCAGCTCACCGTCCACCCGCACCTTGCTGAACCCCTGCTTACGCACCTGTTCGAAGAGTTCACGGTAATGCCCCTTTCTTCCACGCACAACGGGCGCAAGAATGTTCACCTTCTTGCCGCCAAGGTCTTGGCGAATGGCACGCAGTATCTCATCGTCAGAATACTTCACCATCCGCTCGCCCGTGTTGTAGCTGAATGCCTCGCCAGCGCGGGCATACAGCAATCGGATCAGGTCATACACCTCCGTGATGGTGCCCACCGTGCTACGCGGGTTGCGGTTGGTGCTCTTCTGCTCGATACTGATAACGGGGCTCAGCCCGGTGATCTCGTCCACATCCGGCCGCTCCAACGTGCCGAGGAACTGGCGTGCATAGCTGGCAAAGGTCTCGATGTATCTCCGCTGTCCTTCGGCATAGATGGTATCGAACGCCAAGCTGCTCTTGCCGCTGCCGCTCAACCCCGTGATCACCACCAGCTTGTCGCGCGGGATCTTCACATCGATGTTCTTCAGATTGTGTACCCGCGCACCATATACCTCAAGGTACTGCTGCTCTTCGGTCTCGGGCGTCATCCCTGCCGGAACCTCCACTTCCACACTCACTTTCTTAGCTGCCATTTACAAACAACAAAGGAACGGGGAAGATGGCTGAAAAGAAAGTAGGAAATGGGGAAAGAAGAAAATGGGAATAGGGGAAATTGGATCGGAGTACGGGAGACTTATTGCCTTCTGCTCATCTCAATCGCATGCTGATCAGGCAAAGATCCCCCCCCTACTCCGCCCCCTCCGGAATGATAACACCGGTTGAGAATTCCTCAGGCTGTTCCCACAGCGCGCTGTCGGCCAGCACAGCGGGGTCCATGGCCGAGATATTGAAATAGCCCTTCTTGGGCAACCGGAGCACATAGGTCTTCTTGTTGGGATTGGCTAAGGTGGGTTCGCGCAGCCATGGGTTAAACACCTTCAGTATCTTATACGTGGTATTGAGCTTGGCGGCCACATGCGAGAAATCGGTGACCGTGCTGTCGATCTTCACCGAGAAGGTCTTATCGGGCTTATACAGATCCTTTTCACGGAAATGGAAGCCATAGCGGGCAGGGTTCTCCAAGATCAACTTGGCCGCGATGATGCGGAACACATAGCGACTCGTTTCGTGGCCCAGCACCAGATCGTAATAGTTGGTGGTCTTCTGCCTTTTCACCTGTTTGTTGATGCCGCCCATGCCCATGTTGTAGGCCGCTGCGGCCATCTCCCAACTGCCGAACTTATCGTAGGCATCCTTGAGGAAACGGCAGGCGGCTTCGGTCGATTTCTCTACATGATAACGCTCATCCACCTCAGCGTTCACTTCCAATCCATACTCCTTGGCCGTGGCCTCCAATATCTGCCAGTAGCCCACAGCACCCGATGGCGACACTGTATTGACCAGTCCGCTCTCTATCACCGCCAGATACTTGAAATCATCCGGCACACCATATTCCTTCAGAATAGGTTCGATGACAGGAAACCAACGATGTGCGCGCTTGTGGAACAGCAGCGTATTGCTCTGCCAATAGGTGTTCACCAGCAGTTCGCGGTCCATGCGTTCGCGAATGTCAGTATCGAATGTGGGCACGCGCTTTCCGCAGAAAGTCAGGTTCTTGGGGATGTTTACACTGTAGACCCTGTAGTCCTCATGAAACCTTGCCTCGAAGGCGGCATCAGATTCATGCTTCACCGAAACCGAGTAGGAGACCAGCATCGCAGTCCAGAAACCGAGGGCCAGAATGACCAGTGCGGTGGGGAATCGGAAACGTTTCTTCTCTATCCTTAGCATGGCACAAAGGTAGGGTAATCAAATTTAAGGGATGGAAATGTGGGATTCTGTCCCGATGAACGGGTTCTGAATTTCGGCAAATTGATGCAGAGCACAGGGGTGAACACAGATGACTTAGCAAATTAAAACTCACCTATTCGGGGCAATTGGAGCAATTGAACCCCACTGCACTTGCAGCGGTACAATAAAGGATTCCAAGCTCAACGCTCATCCGCCTATTCCCCTTTCACCACCCTTCTTACCGTCATATTCCCATTCAAAGTGATCCTTGCCAGATAAACACCATCACAGTGACCGCTAAGGTCAATGGAGTCAGTACGAATTGGGCCGATGACCGAACGACCACAAACATCCATCACCTCCACCATGGCAGGCGTTGAGATGGAAAAAAGCCCACTGGAAGGGTTGGGAAAGATGTGTACCTCCTCCATGTGCATCG
>JBFYQB010000034.1:0-2862 GCA_041302955.1 Flavobacteriales bacterium | reverse complement strand
GTGGTAATGGGCAAGGCGCATATTCCCAATGCGCTGGCGCAAAAACTCTATGCTGCCATTCTTCAATTGCGCACTGATGGCCGCATCAGCGAAGAGCAACTGTTGGCCTTGGACGGTATGGTCAATCAGTTCACCGACATCACTGGTGCTTGCGAGCGCATCCGCAAGACACCGATCCCTTATTCCTACAGCGCATTCATCAAGAAATTCATCTTCATCTATGTGATCTCATTGCCGTTCGGCATCATCACCGATTTCGGCTATGCCACCATTCTGGTCACCGTCACAGTGTTCTATGTGCTTGCCAGCTTGGAGCTCATTGCAGAGGAGATCGAGGATCCGTTCGGTACCGATACGAACGACCTGCCCACGGACGACATCGCCCGCACCATTCAGGACAATCTGAAGGAGATCCTTTAGGCAGTGAGGCCTTTGGGCCGCAATACATACGTCACCTGCTTGAACACGCCCAGAAAGCGGTATTCCTCTGCAAATTCCACACACAGTTCCAAACGGTCGAATGCTGCGCGCCATTTGGCATCTGTGCGGTTGGTGTGCGGATGGCCGAAGAACTCCCAGTTGACGATGCTATCGGCTATGAAGGTGAGCTGCTTCTGAAACGGGTCGGTGTAAATATCTTCCATGATGATGATGCGGTCGGCCACCCGCATCGCCTCGCGGATGAGGTGTTCAGGATCGGGAGTATGGTGCAGCATGGTGATGAGCTGGCAGGTGGTGAACTCCTTATCCTGAAACGGGAATCGCTCGCCATCATAGAGCACCACATTGGTGTTGGGGAAGATGGAACGGTCGGCAATGTCCAATGGTGTGATGCGGTGGCCTGCATTGCGCAGCAGCTTGGTGAGCGCCCCATTGCCGCTGCCAACTTCGAGGATGTTCTCCTTTATAACATAGAGGGGCAACAACCGTTTCCGCTTCACTTCTGCCCTGCGGAGCGCCCATCCTTGTTCCCATCTCTTGAAGATGCCCGTCTCCAACCCCAACCACAGATAGACAGGAAGGTATTGCGCAGCCACCAGCCATAGACTCTCGTTTACACCTTCTGTAGTGAAGGCATGGTAGCTGAGCGGCAGGAGCAGCACCCACACCAATGCGAACCGATAGCGCACAAACGGCACGAACACCATCAGGACGGCCACATACCATGGATTGACCGTAGTGGCGAAGAAATAATACACCGCCCACGCCCACATCCATTGGCTCGGAAGTCCTGCCAAAGTGCGGTCTCGGTCGCGGAGGGCGATGATGAGGATGATGGCCGCCACCACACGCGGCAGCCACACGGCCGTTGTGCCGATGATGTTGTAGCCCGTCCACCAATAGCCTATTTCGCGCAGCAGGTAATAGACCGACCCATTGAATTCGAAGCTGGCGAAATAGAGCCGCAGCGTTGTCAATGTATCGGTGACAAGCGTTGGTGTCCAGAACGGCAGATAAGTCAATGCAACCAGAGTAGTCGTGCCAACCCCGAAGGCGATGCTCTTTCCCCAACCCATTCGTTTGGGCAGAAAGGGCAGGAACATCAAGGGCAATAGCTTTACGCCCACGGCACCTGCGAACGGTAGCACGGCCCACATCCATCGCTTTTGAGAGAAAAGGAGCAAGGTGCCAAGCAGCAGCGGCAGCATAAAAGCCTCGCCATGCAGATTGCCCGCATATTCCACTATCACTAACGGATTGAGTGCATAGAGCATCAGGTTCCGTCCCTCCATTTTCCAAGCGGAGAGCAATTTGGCGATGAGCAGCATAGTGCAGGCTTCTGCCGCGAGCACTAGTATCCGCAGGGCGATGATGCCGCCAAGAATGCTGTCGCCACCCACCTTGGCCGCCACTGCGAACACGCCTTGCAGCACAGGCGGATAGATGGACCGATAGGGTGTGGAATTGAGCAGGGCGTAAAGTCCGTTTGGCCCTGCATCCATGTGTTCGATAGGAGGGAAGGCGTAGGGCGAAATGCCTTGGAGCGACAGGTGGCCGTCCCAGAGGTAGCGGAATGCATCCTCCGAAAGTGCCGGCATGGCCACCAGATAGACCAGCCGCAGCAGCATGCCCGCCCCGATCAGCTCCCAAGTGTTCAGTTTGCTATCGGCCCATTGGATGAGCAGTATCCCGCCCAACAGGAAGAAGCAACCCAATAGCAGGGCCGTCTCTGTCCGCGCCACATGATAGGCCAGCATCCCATGCAGCCCCAAGCTGGCGGCAAACAGAAACCTATGGGCGGAGGTGGGCAGCATCAATTGGGAGCGAATCTAATTACAGATCAGATGGTGTATTTAACCACAGAGGCCATGGAGAAAATGCACAGAGGACACAGAGTTCATGATTCTCTCATTGTCCTCTGTGAAAAATACTCTGTGCTCTCTGTGTTTAAGTACTCCCCCTTCCGTGTTTGAACGAATAGAACACCAACGCTCCGAATCCCAATGCCAATAGCGTATGGAAAAGTAGGAATGGATGGTAGCCTATCCGCACGGCCATTACCGCACCGAAGATGAAATAGGCGGCCAGCATGGCCTCTGGCAGGGCGATGAGCGGTGGCAGGCCCCATGTGCTGCCGGTGCCGGGCAGATCGGTGCCGATGCTGGCGAATTTGGGCGTGCGCACAAAGGGTGTCTTCCGGCCGAAGTATCCCTCCAGAACAGCGATGCTATTGAACAATGCCAACCCCATGCTGAGGCTGAGGAACAGCGGGAAATAGAGTAGGAAATGAGCAGTGGCAACGCCTGCATCGTCACTCCGCTGCCGGATGCTGAGCCAGTAGAAGGCCGATAGGATGAAGAACCCCGAGAAGAGCACCGAGCCGAAGATCAGGAATGCATCGCGCAGCACACTATCATGCAG
>JBFYQB010000033.1:0-6237 GCA_041302955.1 Flavobacteriales bacterium | reverse complement strand
ATCTACCACTCAAAAAGACCAATGTTCCTGCCTTGGCTGAGTATATCCACTCTTTCATCAAAGACAGGAAATACAAGCATGTGACGCTGCTGGGCAATTCGCTGGGAGGACACGTTTCGTTGGTATATGCCGCGAAATATCCCGCCAACATCAAGGCGTTGGTGCTGACAGGAAGTTCTGGACTCTATGAGAATGCTTTTGGTGGTTCGTTTCCACGCAGAGAAGACCGCTCGTATATCCGTAAGAAAGTAGAGACCACCTTCTTTGACCCTGCCAATGCTACGGACGAACTGGTGGAGGAGGTCTTCGGCATCATCAACGACAAATCGAAGCTCTTCCGGATTTTGGCCATTGCCAAGTCGGCAATTCGGCACAATATGCGCGAGGAACTTCCTGCCATTACTATTCCTGTGTGCCTTATCTGGGGTAAGAATGACACGGTGACACCGCCTGAAGTGGCCGAGGAGTTCCACCAGTTGCTCCCTAACTCCGAACTGCATTGGATAGACAAATGCGGACATGCACCCATGATGGAGCATCCTGTGGAGTTCAACACACTGCTCGATCCTTGGATGCGCAAAAACGTGCTCTGAGCGATCAGTGTTCAACACCTTGTGCATCTCGCACATCATTTCCCCTCAACGCCATCAAGTGCCATGAAACCGTCCGAAAAGTATTTTCCGCAAGCCGAATTCGTCACCAGTAATTCGGATGCGGATAAGTGCCCGAAGCCCGACCGTCCGGAGTATGCATTCATCGGGCGGAGCAATGTGGGCAAGTCTTCGCTCATCAACATGATCATGCAGCGGAATGGACTTGCCAAAACAAGTTCGACCCCGGGCAAGACACAGCTCATCAATCACTTCGGTGTGGATGATGCATGGTATCTGGTCGATCTGCCCGGCTATGGATTTGCCAAAGTGCCGAAGCCAATTCGCCAGCAGATTGAAAAGATGATCCAGGACTACATCTTAGAGCGTGAGAATCTGGCGAACGTTTTCGTTCTGATAGATTCCCGTCATACGCCTCAGGTCATTGATCTGGAGTTCATGGAGTGGCTAGGGCAGAACTCCATCCCATTCGCGATGGTGTTCACCAAGCTGGACAAATTGAAGCCGTCAGAGCGCACGCTGAAGCTCTCGGCATACAACGAGAAGATGCTTGAATCGTGGGAAGAACTGCCCCTTCAATTCCTCACCTCTGCAGAGAGTACGGAAGGCCGTGATGAACTGATGCACTACATCAATAAGCTCAATCGGGAACTGAAAGGTCGTTTCGGAAAGCGATAGGTTATATTGTCACGACAAAAAAAGAACCGCAACTCCAAGGAGTTGCGGGTCTTTTTTTGCTGAAACAGCCTGTTCAGATCAACGGATAAGTTGAACCCATCCAGTCTCACGGTAGTTGAAGTTCGGCTGCTCATTATCAATGGCGTTGCCAGAATTCATTTCAGCTTTGGAGATAACAAAGTAGTATGTTCCAGCTGGTGCTGCTACACCTGCACGGGTCATTCCGTCCCATGACACCTCTGGAGCCACTGTTTCGAAAATCACGTTGCCCCAACGGTTATATATCTCAATTTTGAATGGGCCTACATCGCTGGTACGGATATCAAACACGTCATTGAACCCATCACCATTTGGAGTGAATACATTAGGAACAATGATGCCCTCAACCACAGACAACGACTGAATCAATGTGTCCTTACAGTCAAGGCCACTGGTAACAATAAGCGTCACATCATAATCTCCAACTGCACTGTAAGTGTGGAATGGGTTGGAAGCCGATGAAGTGTTGCCGTCACCAAAGTTCCAATCCCACACGGTGGTCAAGAGACTACTATCGGCCATCTCAATGATGTCGTTGATGAAGATGCCTCCACCATTCTGCGCCAAAGTAGGATCTGGAGTAATCGTGAAATCAGCAGTAGGCAATGGGAACACGTTGACATTGATAAGACGGGTTGGCGAAGGGCAACCACCATTGATAGTATTTGGAACGGTTTCGATTACCTCAATAGTTCCAAAGTTTGGAGAGATGTTGTCCCAAACCACCGTGATGCTGTATTGCGTTTGGGCTACAATAGTTCCACCAGTAACAGTAAAATCATAATTGGAGCCATTGCCTGGAACAGTGTAGGTCTGCTCAATGCTGGCGCATAGGGCTGTGTCTCCTTCCACAACCGGCTCTTCTGGGAAGGTGAAGGCCAATGCGTAGTTATTATCGAAAGAACCAGAACCAGACAGGAAACCGTTCCAAGCCGGACGCGAAACCTGCTGATAGGGTCCGAACTGGCCATCAACATTGTTCAGCACATTCTCCCACTGCGAAGTTGCAGGGTTCCATTTTGCAATGGCATTGGCATCAAAGTCGGTGCCTGGAAAAAGCGTGTAAGCAATGCCTACACCGGCTGTTGCATTGGCGCCACCATCCTGATGGATACGGTGATACCATTTAGGATTGACATAGCAGATAGTGGTGTCGTGCTGCGCCAAAGGCAGACCGAAGGGATCTGGATTGACGTTGGCAAAGCGGACGTGATACATGTCTGGAGCAGCAGACTCAGGCGTAAGTACAACCGGACGATAACGAATCTCTGAAGTGCCAGGAACTGCAATGTAGCTGGAACCAACCGGGAATACATAATCCTGTGCCTGATTAGTGGCGCGGGCCAAAGTGCCGTCTCCCAAGCTGCTCACAAAACCACAGGTTACACAAGGATTGAAACGAGTGATCGAAGTAACGTTAGGGTTGAGCACCCACATGGTATTGTAATCTGTAGCAAGCTCGCCACGGTTCAACTCCAAGCGGCCATTAAGACCGATCTCTGCGTCTATGCCGTCCATCACACGGATCACATCAAAATTGAGCGTCAGTTTGTTGAACTGGGTCACTGAAGTTCCCTTGATAGTGTCGTTGGCCATGAACTTGACCTGACCTGAACCGGCAAAATACACCCCATTATTCTCCCAATTGCCATAGACCTCAAACAGACCATCATTGCCGGGTAAAAGAAGCGGTGGCGTATTGTCGCCCCCACACTGGGCATTGTTGACAAAATCGCCATTGATGACGAATTTACCTTTGTTGATGATGATGCTGTCCTGGTTGACAACTGTTCCATCCACCCAAACGAGGGCTGAATCGTTAGGACCACCATTCACGAAAAACAGTGCTCCCTTGTTGTAAATCAGTGTGTCTGTCTGGGCAAAACCATCAGCAATCCCAATGATAGCAGCAGTTGCGCAGAGTGCTGTGGACTTCAGTATTGTAGAAAATCTCATTTGACGAAGGTCGAATTTACGTAGGGGTCACTTCAAAGAACTGACAAATATAGGAGCGCAGATGAAACAGCTGCCATGCCGTGTGAAAAATCTCGCGGATTGACGGTATTATTTCTCCTCGAACATCTTGCTGGCGAAATGCTTTGCAAAATCGCGCATGTCGGCTGCCATTGAATTCTCGTTGGTGGCGCGTTGCAAAGAATCGGCCATGGATACCAAGGTCTGATGGTAGAAGCGTGCCATTTCGTCCACGCGCATGTCCTTGGTCCAAAGGTCTATGCGCAGTGTCTCTTCGCTGGCGGTATCGAAAACGGAGATCATGATGGCCTTGGTGTCCATCTTGCCATCCATGCCTGAGTCCTCGGCATGCCATTCGATCTTTTCGGGCACTTTGTTCTCGTCAAGGGTGACGGTGAAGGTGATATCTGATGTGTGGGCCATTCGTTCGGGTTGTAAGTTAAAGGGTCAAAATTGGCACTGTTCAAAGGCAAGAGCATTGTAAGCCGCGATTCCCAAGTTGAACAGTGAAACAGCTCATTTATCAGGTTTGTATCTGCTGCGCGAAAGTATCTCCTGTGGGCTGATGGTCATAAGCTCCTGAAGAGCAGTTTCGGGATGCCGTTGCATGAACCTTCTGACGATCTGCCAGCCCACCCATTGCCCCAATCTGCCGGGAGACTGCTTGGGTATGCCAGCAATGAAGGGTGCCTGATCGATCCATTTTGTGATGAGCAGCCGATCGGTTGAGAAGAGCATCTGCTGCTCTGAAAGATGAGCCCATACCTGGGTCTCATTCTCCTTGCACCAATCCATCTCATCCTGGGTGTAGCCAATCTTGGACGAATCGGCCCAACCAACGAGGGTGGCATCCATGGCGTAGAGCACCTTGCCGTGAAATATCATGTCGCTGAGCATGTCGCCACTTGCGGCCGAACTCTCGTACATGCTCTGAAACCATCCTTTCATGGCCTGAGGCACCACTTGATCGCGCTTCATGTTGCGAAACATGTATTGCGGCAAGCCTACCATAGGATAGACCGGATATTCGGCCCCAAGGAACATATCGACCCCTATGGCCAAGGTGGTACGTGTGGCAACGATGGCAAAGTTCAATCCGGAGATATTAATCACCACCTGCGGAACTGTGCTATCCGGAAAGTGATGATGGAAGTAGCTGAATGCGGTATTGAGCTGGGTGTGTATGTCGGCCACGTCCGCGTAATCCTTGCGACTATCGTCATAAAGGGTGCGCATGCTGGCATCGGACGTGAACTGGTTGACGCTGAAGGCAAAACCTGGATCGGCAGGGTCGCCAATGCGCAGAACGCCTACGGTATAGTCTCGGAGGAATTCGCCATAGCGTTCCTGCAATGCAGCAACATCCATTGGCAGGTCTGGATCACGCTCGAAAAGATCTTCGTCCAACCGCTTCAGTTCCACGGTCACTTCCGCGCCCTTTATATCGACAGCGTGAGGATCGCTTGTGCATCCGACAGCAGCGAATAGCATGAAAATAGCACAGGAAAAATGAACAATGGCAGGTTGAAGAGCGCGGACACCGTCAATCACCCTGCCCGATAAATCGTCTACTTTTGCGCTCAAATCAGTCTTCTGCATGGGGCGGCCAAATTAGAAAACCTGCACCAACAGAGCGTTTTTGGAAAACTTCCGTTCATTTTTCATCGCAATCCCTATCATGAGAAAATTCTTCGCGCTTATTGCACTCACGATGCTCCTGCAAGACGTGGCTGCCCAAGATGCCAAAGTAAAACCAAAGAATCGGAAGAAGTTTCACATCGGGCTGTTGGTCTCTCCTGCCGTGGACTGGTTCACGACCTCCACAAGCGGTCTTGAGCTGGATGCTGCGCGGGTGAAATTCGGAGCGGGAATAACCACCGAGTTCGCCTTTGCCGACAACTATGCATTGACCTTAGGACTGGAGTATAAAGGTGCGGGCGGTGCGTTGGCCTATGACAATGCCTACTATCTCTCGAATTCGGACAATAAGCTGCCGTTTGAACTGGAGACCCGCAACTACAGATACGACTACATCAATGTGCCGATAATGCTGAAGTTGATGACCAACCAGATAGGCTACTTCACCTATTTCGGTCAGGTGGGTGTTGATTTCAGTTTTTTGGCATCGGCCCAGGCCTATGACAAAGGCAACATCCATGAGCGCATAGACAGCGTAACAGTGAACATCACTGCCAAGGAGCGTGATTACACCAATGTGTATGGGTCCAGCAGCTTTGCCAATATCCGTCTGCGCGTTGGAGCAGGTGCCGAATGGAATTTCTCCGGCAATACCTCCCTGCTATTGAGTGTGAATTACCACCATGGATTCATTGATGTGCTGCGCGATGCCGACTCGGACGCCATTGCCAACGAAGAAGGCATCTTCTATTCGGCACCGGGCGAGGATGTGACCACGGCAACCGTGCGTCCATCGTTTCTGCTGGATGCCAATCTGCATTACGTTTCGCTGAACGTGGGCATCATGTTCTAAGGAAAACAGCACGTGACACGACCGTCAGCAAGTGCAGATGTGAGAGCGATGACCATCAGGGTCTGTCAGCTCGATTTTCATATCGGCAACTTTGAGCAGAACAGTGCCAAGATCATTGCCGAGATAAGTGCTGCGAAAGCGGAAGGTGCTGGGCTGGTGGTGTTTCCAGAACTTGCCATCTGTGGGTATCCTCCCCGAGATTTCCTGGAGTTCGAAGATTTTATTGACCGCTGCGAGGCAAGCATCGCTGCCATAGCAAAGCATTGCATCGGCATCACGGCCATTGTGGGTGCGCCAGTTAGGAATTTGGATGCAAGCGGCAAACGGCTATACAATGCCGCATGTGTGCTGGCCGATGGCATGGTGAAACAAGTAGTGCGCAAGACCCTGCTGCCCACCTACGACATCTTTGACGAGTACCGCTATTTTGAACCGAACCGCCAG
>JBFYQB010000032.1:0-3622 GCA_041302955.1 Flavobacteriales bacterium | reverse complement strand
GTCTACTCAGTATTGGTGCTGAACGATGGTGGTTCGCAGGTAGCAAAAGTTATCCGTTAGACAACAGCCCGCAGAATAACCTCAGCGAATGGCTGAAGATTGACAGTTTGGAAATCACCTGTGATTTCCAAACTGTTTCAATTCGTTGTTTGCTAAGCCCTTGCTAGCAGCTTGAATCCCTTGCCGTGCACATTCACGAGCTCCACCTCGGGGTCTTCGCTCAGGTATTTGCGCAGCTTGGCGATGTACACGTCCATGCTGCGCGAGTTGAAGTAGTTGTCATCTCCCCATATGCGGTTGAGCGCATAGTTGCGGTCCAACACATCAAACCGATTGGCACACAGCAGGTGCAGCAGTTCGCTCTCTTTGGTGGTCAGCTTGCGCTCCACGCCTTTGAGCGACAATACCTGACGGTCGAAATCGAACACGAATGCCCCCACGGGAATAAGGTCCTTCTTGCTCACCAGCTCGTTGCCGAACACCGTTCTGCGCAGTACAGCCTGCATGCGCATCAGCAGCTCGTCCATACTGAAGGGCTTGATGATGTAATCATCTGCACCGGTGCTGAATCCGCGCATCTTGTCGTCCTTCATGGTCTTGGCCGTCAGGAAGATGATCGGGATGTTCTTGTCGGTCTGGCGTATCTCTTCTGCCAGGGTGAAACCATCCTTTATCGGCATCATCACATCGAGGATGCAGATATCGAACCCGCCCGAGGCGAAGCGTTCGTAGCCTTGTTTGCCATTGACGGCCAGCGTCACGGCATAGCCTTTCGCTTCCAGATATTCGCGAAGCAGTGTGCCAAGATTGTGGTCGTCCTCTGTCAGTAATACGTTGATGGGTCTAGTGCTCATTCGGGTTGTTTATAGTGGTGAGGTATCAGTATTTCAAATCGGCTGCCTTTGCCAAGCTCGCTCTTTACAGTTATCCATCCGTTGTGCTTCTCCACAATGGCCTGCACATAGCTCAGTCCCAGCCCGAAGCCTTTCACATTGTGGATGTTGCCCGTAGGCACACGGAACAGTTTCTCGAAAATACGCTTCTGGTTCTCCTTGCTTATGCCTATGCCGTTGTCTTCGACAAAGAGCACCACACCGTTATCCCCGTTGCGGGTGCCCACCGCGATGCGGGGTACTTGCTCGGTATACTTCAATGCGTTGTCTATCAGGTTGAACACCACGTTGGTCAGATGCACCTGATCGGCCTCTACCATCGCATCCGAGGCTTCCAGTTGCAACACCACCTCGCCACCGCGCTGCTGCACCTGCAACTGCATGGTGTGGGCCACATGGGTTATCACCTCGTGCATGTCCATCTGCACGATCTTCAGCTTCAGCTCGCCCTTGTCCATCACCGCAGTGCGCAGCACATTCTCCACCACCATGGCCAGCCGCTTGTTCTCATCGCCTATCACACGGATGTAATTGTCCACTATGCCAGCGCGCCCCTTGATGTCCGGGTCAGACAGCGCCTGGCACGCCAGCGATATCGTGCTTATGGGCGTTTTCAGCTCGTGGGTCATGTTATTGATGAAATCATTCTTGATCTCGGACAGTTGCTTCTGTCTGTAAATGGTCGACACCGTGAAGGAGAACGAGAAGATGATGATCAGGATAAGCGCACCCGACAGCGCTAGCAGCAGCCACATGGTGCGCAGCAGATAGTTGCTCTGATCGGGAAAGAACACCGAGAGGAATATGGGCGGGGTGAAAACATTGCCGGGTGTAAGGTTCACCCGGTGCTCAGAGGTCAGAATGCCGTCCCAATAAGCCTCTGTGGAATCCACATGGATAGGCGTCATGAAAGGGTCGAAGATGCCGAAAACGTAATCTGCGCTTATACCACGGTCTATCAACTGCTGGCGCAACAACGAGTCCAGGATGCGCGGGTCCATGTCCTGCTCCTGGTCTATGAGATCTACCGTTACCAGCTCTTCAAATATCTCGTTCACCATCTCCGCACGCTGCTCCAACCATTGCAGGTTCACAAGCTGCGCGTGATTCATCGAATCGGTCACGCGCACCATCTGCTCCGGCTGTTCCACATCCTGCGGTGGCCGTGGCGGCATCACAGGTGTGCGGAACTGGCGTTGCCTGCTGCGTTTCACCATCTGCCCGCCCGAATCCACCAGAAATTCCTCATACACGTCTATCTGCAGATCGGGGTCGTAGGCGCGCTTGGTCACATCCTCCATCGGAAACTCCTGCAGCATCACTCCCGAGCCGCTCTGCGTGGTGCCAATTGCACGGTTGATGCTGTCGCGCTGCATCTGGATATGCCTTCTGCGCAAATCGAAATCCATCTGCATCGCCAGCCGGTCGGCCGTCTTCAGCTTGTCATACTGATAGACCACACCACCCAATGCCTCGTTCACAGCGTTCTCAAAACGTTGCTCGCGCAACTTCACCGCACTATTGATCCAATAGAGTTGTATGCCGATCAGCCCTACCAGAGCTACGGACATGATGATGATGATAGGTTTTACAGTATTCTCGCCCAAGTCAGGGCAAAGGTATGCGCGCACAAAAGCGGTGTATACCGATTAACAGTTTTTAGGAATGTGCCTGCACCAAGATGATATTTCACCTTCCATCAACCATGCCTTCAACTGTCGCATATCCGTCACACCCGCACCAATCCTCAGGGTTGCCCAAACCATCCGTCACACCTTTTGTTTCCTCATTGCAAGCAACAGCGCATGCTAATTAAGAATAGTTCTAAATAGCCAAGTGATCCAAAGCAGGCCTTAGTCATTTTCATCCGCCAACTACATTTGCGCTCCCAACGCAGATCACGGGCGTTAACCAAATCAAAACGCGACATCCATGTCCATTTCGATCATCAGAAAAGTAGCGATGGCCCTATCCGGGTTCTTCCTATTGATCTTTCTTCTCCAACATTTATCCATCAACCTCCTGTCTGTCTTCAGCCCCGATGCCTTCAACAGCGCATCGCATTTCATGGGCACATTCTGGTTGGTGCAGTTCGTCTTTCAGCCCATTCTCGCCTTTGGAGTGGTGTTCCACCTCAGTATGGGGTTCATTCTTGAGTTGAAGAACCGCAGCGCCCGCCCAGTGAAATACGCGTTTAACAACCCATCTGCAAACAGCACATGGATGAGCCGCAACATGATCATCACCGGCATGATGATCCTGCTTTTCCTTGGCCTCCACTTCTATGATTTCTGGTTCCCAGAACTGAATTTGAAGTACGTACAAGGCGACATGACCGGCCTATTGGCAGGCACCGACCAGTTCCGCTACTGGGAAGAACTGCACCACAAGTTTCACGACCCTATCCGCACTGCTCTTTACTGTCTGTCCTTTATTTTCCTAAGCCTGCACCTTATGCACGGTTTCCAGTCGGCATTCCAATCGGTGGGCTTCAACCATAACAAGTACACGCCTACCATCAAGAAGCTTTCGAACATCTACGCCATTGTGGTGCCACTCGGTTTTGTGGTCATCGCGGTGTTTCATTTCGTTACACGATCATAAGAAGTAGCCATGGCATTGAATTCCAAGATTCCCCACGGCCCTGTTGACCGCAAGTGGACCGACTATAAGGATCACGTCCGCTTGGTCAATCCGGCCAACAAGCGCAGCATCGACATTCTGGTCAT
>JBFYQB010000031.1:0-6375 GCA_041302955.1 Flavobacteriales bacterium | reverse complement strand
CCTAAAGTGAAAACAGTGAACGGTATGGTGAGCAATATGAGCACCGGTTTCACAAAACCATTAAGCACTGCTAATGCTATAGCCACCCAGATAGCAGCTAAATAGTCCTGCACATGGATGCCTGGCAGCAAATATGACGCAAGCAGTACAGCTAACGATGAGATAATTATCTTGACGATTATATTCATTCTTCAGATTTGGCGCAAAACTACATGAATGCCATCGCGAATGAAAAATCCAAGATCAGCTCATTAGAGCTTGCCAGAATCAATATCAGACTCCTTTATCGACCCTATTACAACACCATGGTTTACAATGTAGCCCTCCTGCTCGGTTGAGGATTCAGTAGGATTATTCTTCTTGTCTTCGCGCTTCTCGCGCTTCTCTGCAGCCTTCTTCTTCTTGTCTATCTCGCGCTGCCGCTTCATGAAAGTATGCTGTGATTTTGCCATTATGGATGCTTTTACACTATGAATGCACTTATTCTACAACTGCACTATGGCCCTTGGCCAAATGACGTCAGAGGATGGATTACGACCCTTAGGTGACGAGATCAGAGTTGAAGATGCTAAGATTAGCTCTCGTGATCCTTAATTGCGAACAATGCTGCAAAGGTGCGATTCTTTTTGGAGTACTTCATTTAATTTTCAGAATTGAGAATATTCAGCAACCCATTTACTCAGATCACGTAAGATGAGCTATCCACGTTTGACGTGAAGGTATCCAGATAGACAACACAAGTGACCCTCAGCACGGTAGCCACCCTTGAATCCAAAGCAGTATCTGACAAGGTATTGGCAGCCGAACAGCATATTGCGGTATTCCGCCTGCTGTTCAGCCTTTTCAGTGGTGTTATCTATCTGCTGTTCATTGATGCCGATCCTCAATACGCAAAGTTGGCGTGGGCAATTATGATCGGTGGCACGGTCTACAGCCTCTATTTCCTATTTGCCACGCCTTACAAACGTATTCCTCTGTTGCGTTCAAGCTATTTCACAGCTGTTGGCGATGGCATTATCACTGCGCTTTGGATCATTGCTACAGGGTGGATGGAATCACCGTTCTATCTCGTCTGGTATTTGAGTATTATCTCTGTTGCTGCAAGGTTTTCTGCTGTAGAGACCGCTATTTCTGCAATTATCTACTTGGGACTGTATGCCGTCATTTTCATGTATGACGACCATTCAAGGCTTGAAGCGGCAGAACTTATTACACGGATGGGTTTCATACCCTTAGCAGGCATCCTTGGCATGTATTTCAGCAATGAGATAACCGAACAGATTCGGGACAAAGTGCGTATTTCAAAGGCTGAAGCCGAACTACAAAAGGCGCATGACGAATTGGAATTGCGTGTACAGGAACGCACTGCTGAATTGCAGGTGATGCACGATGATATTACTGACAGCATCAACTACGCCAACCGTATCCAGAATGCGATTTTACCTGACCGAAAAGAACTACAAGAGTTTTTCAGCAGTTCTTCGGTGGTATATCTCCCTAAAGATATAATCAGCGGTGACTTCTATTGGTCTCACCGCAACGGACACCTGGTCTATCTGGCCGTGGTTGATTGCACAGGACATGGTGTGCCTGG
The DNA here is from genome assembly GCA_041302955.1 of Flavobacteriales bacterium. Classification (GTDB taxonomy): domain Bacteria; phylum Bacteroidota; class Bacteroidia; order UBA10329; family UBA10329; genus UBA10329. The sequence goes on along the minus strand of JBFYQB010000031.1, from coordinate 4,781 downwards.
CGCATTGATGTCCATGATCGGCAACAATCTATTGAATCAGGTGATCATTGAACATCGAGAAACGCACCCTGATCAGATACTCACCGAGATGGACCGTAGTCTGGAGCGCCTATTGAAGCGCGATAAGACCTCAAATTCAATAAACGATGGCATGGACATGTCACTATGCGTCATCGACACGAAAAATTTGACATTCACATTTGCAGGAGCACAACAAAGTGGTCTGTTCTACCATGATGGAGCATGTAACCAATTGGAAAGCACCAAACTGACCATTGGTGGCCTTTCTACAGGAAGCGATAAGCGCTTTACCAGCACTACACTAAACTACGTTCATGGCGACAGGATATACTTGCTGTCAGACGGATATCAGGATCAGTTCGGTGGTTCGCAAGGCAAGAAATTCCTCCGGAAGAATCTCCTTAAACTGATCGATGAGCTGCAATCACAACCATTGGCGCAACATGGTGCAGCGCTACAAGATGCCTTTGTAAAGTGGCGTGGGCAAGAGATGCAAATGGACGATGTGACCATCGTGGCAATCGAACTCTAATCCTGAAGCCTGATACTATCAAGTTTGGGAAATCTTTCTCAGGCGGCTACAGCCAATTCTCTCAAGAAGCCAAGGTAGTGACAAACCGCTGCCGCAAGGACCAGCATGTGCCAAACGGTATGCCCCCAAACAAGGCTTTTCCAAAGATAGAAAACAGCTCCAACCGTATAAAAAAGACCGCCAACTATGAGGAATAATGCTCCATCGCGACTCAAGGCAGTGAGAAATGCCCAAGGTTGAAACAACAGTATATACCCCATGAATACATAGATCATAGTGCTGAAGAAGTTGAACCGATGCACATACTTGGCCTTGAACCAAATACCAACTACAGCCATTCCCCAAAGCACCGCTAAGAAAGTGAAGCCCAAAGGATTCATCATCCTGTTAAGGATAACGAAGGTGTAGCTACCAGCGATCAGGAAATAGATGGCTATGTGATCCAGCTTTTTCATCACCAACTTGGCCTTAGGCTCCTGAATAGCGTGATACACCGTAGAACTGGCAAACATCAGCAATAGAGAGAATCCATAGACCATGGTGCCGAACAGGCCTAGCGGTGATGAATGCTCGTAACTGACCACCATGAGCACTGGCAACGCAATTACAGCAAAAAGAAAACCCACTCCATGCGAAATAGCATTGGCCATCTCCTCATTCATACTCAGCACGCGATGCTTCATTGTCTACAATTGAAGTTGCAAAGATACCCGCCACATCTGCAGAACTTAACCCCTATCCATCAATGGATCAGCACTAACCTGTAGTCCGCATGCGGGCAGTGAATACGACCACTGTGACATCATCTATCTGTTCGTGACCTTCTTTCCACGCAGAGAATTCCTTATCCAGCATGGGAATATTATCAGAAATCGCAGCATTCAATGTAAGTTGACGAAAACGGGCACTGCCAAATTTCCTATTGTCCAAACCTCCGAACTGATCTGCGTAACCATCTGAACTCAAAAGGAAAATGTCATTGACACCAATGGATACAACATGTTCTGAAAAACCAATACCGTCAAGATGGCCGCCAATGCTTCTCCTGTCCGCTTTCCACTCCAATAATCGCAGTTCGCCTTTGGATTCTCGCACTGTGGCAGCAGTTGGTGTATCCAAAGTGGTTATCTGCCAAAGGGGATTGTAAGCCCCCGCGTAGGTAAGGGATCTGCCGTCAGCCTCAATAACGCACAGGGCTATGTCCATACCATCGCGAACAGTTGCTCCACCTCTATTGAACGCTTCCTCCACATGGTCGCTTAGAAAATGGAGTATGGCAGCCGGAGAAGTGATGCGCAACTCTAGCACAGCCCGGTTTAGCCCTTGAATACCAACCATACTGACCATAGCTCCCGGCACACCATGACCAGTACAATCAGCCACGGCAACAAAGATGCGGCCATCCACCTCTTCCAGCCAATAGAAATCGCCTGACACGATGTCCTTGGGAAGATAGAGCACATGCCAATGTTTGAAGATTCGTTCGAAGACCTCGCTGCGTGGCAGGCGTGCATCTTGCAACCGCTTCGCGTATTGAATGCTGTCAGTTATCTCTTTACTCTTCTCTGCGATCTGCTCTTTCTGATGCGATATTTCAACATTCTTCTCATGCAGCAGTTCGTTCGCCTGTTGCTTTTTGCGATAACTATTGAATTGAATGAAGAACAGCAAGATGCCCATCATACCCAATGCCACAGACATATTTCGCAATAGATGTTGGCGTTTTATCTCCTCTTCGGCAATAGTCCGTTCACGCTCGCGCTCCAAGGCTACGCGCATCTGCTCCTTTTCATACCCATAGCGTTGCTCCAAGAGAGCCGCTTTTCTGCTCGATTCTGATGCGTTAATGCTGTCTGTCAAGAAAACATAACGCTTCAGCAGCCTATTGGCCTCCCGATGATCCCCTTGCAAGGCAAATGCATCTGCTAAGCACTTGCAAGCAGACACCTCATACTCAATATTGTGGATTTCTTTGGCGTAACGGAGTGAACTACTGCACTGCAGCACTGCTTTATCTGATTGACCTTGCAGAAGCGCGGAGTTGCCCATACTGCCTAAAACCATGGCCATGCCCACCTTGTCATTCAGCTTTTGATAGATAGGCAGCGCAATTGCATAAACCGAATCTGCCGATTCAAATTGTGATTGCACCACATAGACCAATGAACCCATATTATTCAAGGCCAAAGCTTTGCCCCTATCGTCCTGAAGGAGTTTTCTCACATCAAGCGTGCGCTTCCAGAAGACGAGAGCCGTGTCAAAATGCAACTCTCTACTGTAGACCAATGCAATATTGTTAAGGACATTGCCAAGCACCTGATCGGGCACTCCCTTTTCAAGAATACTCAACGATCTGCGGTAATAATATAGTGCTCTGGTAAAATCCTGTTGCTGTTCATAGATCGTTCCAATATTCCCGTAGAAGCGTGTGAGCAAATCATTATCTCCGTGAATCTCGGCCACTGAAAGGCCTTTCAGATAAAATTCCATGGCAGTGGCCATGTCCCCCATCTTGGACGACACCAGTCCTAAATTATTGAACGAGTGTCCGATTCCTGAGTGCCATTGCAGACGCTGCCTAAGTTCGAGCGCCTCCTGATGCGCCTTGAAAGCGGCCCGCAGATCACCTTTCACCATTTGCGCAATTCCCACCACTTCGAAAGCATTGCTGCGCAACGTATCACCTGATTCCCTTGCCTTTTCCAGAACATTGGCAATAGCAATGGCAGAATCCGGATTGGTGAACTGAAGCGCAATTGCATCACGCAAAGCCTGAGACCTGACTTGCCCAACTGCGAGCAGAATGACCAATAATGGCAGTAAACAACAGCGACTCATACAGCGGCAAGGTAAAAAGAAAGGCCGATGCGCTGGTCAGCATCGGCCTTAGGTCATCGTTGGCTTAATTCAATCGCCTCAGCTTCCCATCAACCCCTTTTTAAGGTCGGCATCCACTGGATTGTCGCTCAACCAAATGCCGAACAACGCCTTTTTAAAATCCAACCCTTCGATGGTGGTGAGGAGTTTGCCATTCTTATAGGTCTCCACTCCTTTCTTGGGCACATACTTCAACTCAAACACATTGCCCTCGGTAATGGCCTCTTTTTTGAAAGCTGTAATGAACGTGTCGATGCGTTTCTGCAAGGATGCAGTATTGCCTCCTGTTGACTTGCCGAAGCCTTCAACAATAGCCTCACTCATATTATCACTGCTCACCATACTGGAAGTGATCTGCAAACGAACTGCAACCGGAGCATCGGCAGCAACAAGTTCTTTTGCATTGGTGGTCTTCTTGGCCGCATACAGCCCTGCAACATAGAGTTTGAAAAAGGCTTTTTTACGGATACCTGCACCATTGAGCACAAGTTCGGCATCGCCTACTTTCAATTTCCCAGGTACTGTAACATCGTTAAGCGTCACCTGAGCAAACCCTGGCAACATTATTATCGAAAGGAGAAGGGTGAGTGTGGTTTTCATGATTGATAGGTCAAAGATTGATGAATGAACAAAATTAAGAGTACCGAATTAGAAACTTGTTAATTGTCGGCATTCAATCTTCGTACCAATTACGGGCCTTGCTCAAATCGACTTTGTAAAATTGGTTAGGCTGACTCCAGATGACGAAATAAGCATGATTGTCCTGGATGCCAAGTCCGACTGCACCTCGCAGCGCATCGTCCCATGGCCGTTGCGAAGCAGAAGGATCCCATTCCTCGGCTTGCACAGGTCCGGACCATTTCACAGTCGCAATGAGCAATGCTGCACTTACAAGAAGAGTTGAAGAACCCAATGAGAAAGCAAGAAATCGTTTGACCCAGAGATCATTTATCATGAATGTACGGATTAGATGAGCGATAAAGGTAGAAAAACCGAACAGCCATAGAGACCTACGGGAGCATTCATTGCCTTATCACCTCACTGCCTTAACAGCAAAAGCCTAAATTTGAGGCTCAATCTGAAACTCATGACAAGAACGATTTCCCTCCTTGCATTGTCGCTCGCGCTTACCGGTACTGCCATGGCACAAGAACTGTTGCGAGGCCCATATCTGCAATTCCCCACATCAAACAGCATGAAAGTGCTATGGCGTACAGACATCGCCACCCCTGCACGTGTGTATTACGGCACATCGCTGGATAACGTGATGGACAATTTTGTGGATGTCACAGAAGCTGTGACCGACCACACAGTTCAGATAACAGGCTTGGAGCCATACACAGAATATTAT
>JBFYQB010000030.1:0-8722 GCA_041302955.1 Flavobacteriales bacterium | reverse complement strand
ACTACCGCTTGGAGCGCGCCATGGATGCCCTCCGTTGCCCACCCGATGACCAACTGGTCAGCACACTTTCAGGTGGTGAGAAACGCAGAGTTGCCCTTTGCCGTCTGCTCCTTCAAGAGCCCGATGTCCTTCTCCTCGATGAACCTACCAACCACTTGGATGCCGAGAGCATCGACTGGCTGGAGCAACACTTGCAGCAATACAAAGGCACCGTCATCGCCATCACCCACGACCGTTACTTCCTCGACAACGTAGCAGGCTGGATCCTCGAACTCGACCGTGGCGAAGGCATTCCATGGGAAGGCAACTACAGCAGCTGGCTCGAACAGAAAAGCAAGCGACTGGCACAGGAAGAAAAGACCGAGAGCAAGCGCAAGAAGACCTTGGAGCGTGAGTTGGAATGGGTACGCATGTCGCCCAAGGCCCGTCAGGCCAAGAGCAAGGCCCGCCTCAGTGCCTACGACAAACTCCTGAACGAGGACACCAAAGGCAAGGAAGAGAAACTGGAGATATTCATCCCCAACGGCCCGCGCCTCGGCACCAACGTTATCGATGCGGTCAACGTGTCCAAGTCCTTTGGTGATAAGCTGCTTTATGACAACCTGAACTTCTCCCTTCCGCCCAACGGCATAGTGGGCATCATCGGCCCGAACGGTGCGGGTAAGACCACCATCTTCCGCATGATCATGGGCCTCGACAAGCCGGACAGCGGTGAATTCCGTGTGGGCGAAACTGTGAAGGTGGCCTATGTGGAACAGGAGCATAACGACATCAACCCGGAGAATACTGTCTGGGAGGCCATTTCTGGTGGTCATGAGATAATAGAGCTCGGTGGCCGCCAATTGAATAGCCGTGCCTACGTCAGCCGCTTCAACTTCGGTGGTGGTGAACAGGGCAAGAAAGTGAAAGTGCTTTCTGGTGGTGAACGCAACCGCCTGCACCTCGCCATGACCTTGAAGCAAGAAGCTAACGTCCTCCTCTTGGACGAACCGACCAACGACATTGACGTGAACACGCTCCGCGCCTTGGAGGAAGGTCTCGAAGGCTTTGCTGGCTGCGCGGTGGTCATCAGCCACGACCGTTGGTTCCTCGACCGTATCTGCACCCACATCCTTGCGTTTGAAGGCGATTCGCAGGTCTATTTCTTCGAAGGTGGCTACAGCGACTACGAGGAGAACCGCAAGAAACGCCTCGGAGATACCGGGCCGAAGCGGATCAAGTACCGGAAGTTGGTAGGTTAAGTTCGTCTTAGAATTTGGATTCGCTCAATAGAGGAACCCGAAAACCCAAAGCGGAATCTTATTCCCGAAGCCAATTTCCAGATCATCTCGGACTACGAATGCATCGGACAGATTTTCCAATTGCTTGGCGGTTTTCCCTTTGCCGCCAACCTCGAAGGTGTATCTGCCATCAACCAGAAAGTCCCCTTTTTCAGGTAGGTGGATGCCTTTGCCAGCGTTAATCATCTGATTGAGGAAGAAAGTTTCGCGCAGACTTCCCACGTCAGGTGCGGTACGCATCGCATGGCTCAGATTGGTGTTCTCCAGATAGATCTTGTCGGGTTTCTGAAGAGTTGACACGCCTTTGCCTTCGCTGGAAAGGAAGTTCAGCACACGGGCGTTGCGCAGGCTGTTCAGGTAGGCATAGACCGTGTCGCGGCTGATGTCCAGTTTGCGCGAAAGGGCCGAGATGTTGGGCTGGAATGGCACCGATTCCGCTATCACGCCCAGCAATCGTTTCAGTTTTACAGCACTGCCTGCCGCATATCCCTCGGTGGCCGCGAGGTCGCTTTCTATCACCGCATTCAGCGTCTGATTCAGTTTCATGAAATACTCTACCTCAGGACTTTCTGCACGGTAAGGATAGTAGCCCGAGCGGATGTATTCCTTGAAGAGTGGTAGCGGATGGAACTTGGCCGTGACCTGCTGTGCAAGTTCAATGTGATTCTCCAAAAGCTGGTCAAGTGTGACGGCTGCGAACGCGTGTCCATGGCTCATGCCAAGGAATTCGCGGAACGAGAGTCCGGCAAGTTCATACTGCACCACTCTGCGGCTGAGGTCGGCCTCACCACGGTAGATGTCGAGCGCGGACGAGGCTGTGAATACGATGCGCAGGTTAGGATTTCCATCGTATGCAGCTTTCAGTTCGCGAGACCATTGGGGGTATTTGTGTACCTCATCAATGAACAGTGTTCTTCCTCCGAACTTGACGAACTCTTCCACCAGTTCGAGGATGGAATGCGTGTAGAACCATGGGTGGTCGGCAGTCACATAGAGCGCATCCTTGGGGTTGTTCAGCCCAAATTTGATGTGCTGCAGAATCATGGTGGTCTTGCCAGTGCCACGCGGCCCTTTGATGCCGATCATCCGTTGATTCCAGTTGATGTGCGGGTACTGGTAGCGAAAGAAACCGCCCTCCACCTGCGACAGTAGATTACCATGATATGCGAACAGAGATTCCATTTGTGTTTTATTGACTCGACAAAAATAAACCTAAATTGTCGAATGAATACGACAAAATGACAATGTGGTGAGTGCTCTTGCTGATAACCTCAGACGTTACCTTCGCGCCACGCTTAAATCCATCATCAAACCCACAACGTGAAACCCTCCACTCCCAAAGGCACCCGCGATTTCTCTCCTGCCGAGATGGCAAGGCGCAACTACATCTTCGACACCGTCAAGGCTGTTTTCCGCACCCATGGTTTCGCGCAGATAGAAACACCTGCCATGGAGAACTCCGAGACCTTGATGGGCAAGTACGGGGAGGAGGGCGATAGGCTCATTTTCAAGATTCTCAATAGCGGTGATTATTTGAAAGACGTGGCTGATCTGCCATCCTTCGCCTCGCGTCCCTCGTCCCTCGTCCCTCTCATTTCTGAGAAAGCCCTTCGCTACGACCTCACCGTGCCATTCGCCCGTTATGTGGTACAGCATCGCAACGACCTCACCTTCCCTTTCAAGCGGTTTCAGATCCAGCCCGTTTGGCGTGCCGACCGTCCACAGAAAGGCCGCTACCGCGAGTTCTATCAGTGCGATGTGGATGTGATCGGCAGCGATTCGCTGCTGAACGAGGTGGAACTGGTGCAGATCATCGACAGCGTGTTCGGAAAACTGAACATCCCGGTAACCCTCAAGCTCAACAACCGCAAGCTGCTTGCCGCCATCGCTCAGGTGGTGGGCGCACCCGATGCCTTTGTGGACATCACGGTTGCCCTCGACAAACTGGATAAGATAGGGGAGGAGAAGGTTGTGGAAGAACTGAAGCAGCGCAATATTTCTGATGCTTCCATCGAGAAGCTGCTGCCGCTTATCCGTTTCCAAGGCAATACCCAACAGAAACTGAACTTCCTCGCCTCATTCCTTGGTGACAACGAATTGGGCCAGAAAGGCATTGCCGAAGTGCAGACCGTTATCGGCACTTCACGGCCGTTGATCTCTGCAAACACCATCGTAGAGCTGGATCTTACGCTCGCCCGTGGTCTCAACTATTACACGGGCGCCATCTTCGAGGTGAAGTCCAATCTGCCTGATACGCTCACCAGCACCATTTGTGGAGGTGGCCGTTATGACGATCTCACGGGCATCTTCGGCCTCCCTAATGTCTCTGGCGTGGGCATTTCCTTTGGTGCCGACCGCATCTATGACGTATTGCTCGAAGCAGGACTCTTCCCTTCATCAGCACAGGAAGGCACCAAGGTTCTGTTCGTCAACTTTGGGGAGAAGGAAGCATTGCACTGCCTGCCGTTGGTCAAGGCCATTCGCGAGGCGGGCATTGCGGTAGAACTCTATCCCGATGCGGCCAAGATGAAGAAACAGATGGGCCATGCCGACAGTCTTAGCATTCCGTTCGTGGCCATGGTGGGCGATAGTGAGATGGCCGCCAACGTTATTTCCCTCAAGGATATGCGGACGGGCGAGCAGCAGAATGTTTCGCTCGCAGCATTGATTGAGAGCGTGCAAACCTCTTAGGCCACTCATTCGAGCTTATTTCTATTCCAGTGGTTGGCCGTTTGTATCAACGGCCACTGAGCCAGTGGCCATATATTCGGCCGCATCGCGCACATTCTTCCCCTTCTTACGTTACAGTATCTTTGCGCCCCTATGGAAACGACAGTCATTGAAGAGAGGAAAGTAGTGACGCCTTATGGGCGCACTGATGCAGGCAAGAAGCAGCAAGTTGCCGAGATGTTCAACAACATCGCCCACAATTACGATTTTCTCAATCGTTCGCTTTCCATGGGCATAGATGTGCTCTGGCGCAAGAAGATGATAGCCCAGCTCAAGGCCATGCGCCCAAAGGTGATATTGGATGTGGCCACGGGAACAGGCGATGTGGCCTTGGAGGCCATGAGTCTGAAGCCCGAACGCATCGTGGGCGTGGACATTTCGACAGGTATGTTGGAGTTGGGCAAGCAGAAGATCGCCAAGCGCGGTCTTTCTGCCACGATTGAAATGGTGGAGGGCGATAGTGAGAACCTGCCTTTTGACGACAACACTTTTGATGCCGTGACCGTGGCTTTCGGGGTACGCAATTTTGAGAATCTCAACAAAGGATTGACGGAGATAAACCGTGTGTTGCGCAAGGACGGCAAGCTGGTGGTGTTGGAATTTTCTCAACCAAAGGCATTTCCTGTCAAGCAGCTTTACTGGTTCTATTTCAACAACATTCTGCCAGTGTTCGGCAAGATGCTGTCCAAAGATGCCTCAGCCTATACCTATCTGCCCGAGTCGGTGAAGGTGTTTCCGGACGGTGACGCATTCTTGGCAGAATTGAAGAAAGCGGGCTTCACTGCCAATTTCAAGCGACCGCTCACCTTCGGTATCGCTACGATTTACACGGGAATAAAAGCCTGAACGGTTGTCATTGTCAGCAAATAGGAAGCGTGGCCTCTTGCTGGTACTTGTCGGCATGATGTTGCTGCCTACCGTTTCGTTGGCACAGTTTCCCATCAAGTACAAGGAGAAGAAGATCAAGAATCTTCCCAAGTACGACCGCAGGATGTTCCACTTCGGCTTTATCCTCGGCACCAATTACAGTGACCTGGCTGTTACCAATATCAAGGGGCTTGCGGCCCTCGATTCGGTTTATGTGGTGGAGCCTGCAGCGGCCATCGGCTTCAATTTGGGCATCGTCAGCGATATGCGCATCGGGGAGCATTTTAACATCCGCTTCATTCCGGGCATCTCCTTCGTGGGGCGGGGCATGAACTACACGCTCATCGAGCGCGACACCATCACCACCACTTATGAGAAGACCGTAGAATCAGTATTCCTCGAAGTACCGCTCTATTTCAAGTTCCGATCGCGAAGAATCAACAATTGGCGGGTATATATCATGGGTGGAGGAAAATTCCTCTACGATATGGCCTCGAAGGAAGAGGTCGATTCGGATGAGGTGATCCTCAAGTTGAAGCGCGAGGATTATACATGGGATCTTGGTGTCGGGGTCGATTTTTATCTCCAGTACTTCAAGCTTTCGGTAGAGGCGCGAATGGCTTTCGGGTTGAACAACCTTTTGGTGGAAGATCAGACGGTGTTCACCAATTCCATCGAATCGCTGAAATCGAAGACGTTCCTGTTCTCGATCTATTTTGAATAGGATAGATGCGCGAGGTCCAGCTCACCATCCCTCATCTCGAATATGCCGACCCCGTGCAGTTGCACCATCGCGTGGCTGCGGCAGCGGGTATTCCTCCCGATGAGCTGGCCGGTTTCCAGCAACTACGAAGAAGCATAGACGCGCGCAACCGCAACATTCGTTTCAATTTGAAGGTCGCGGTGTTTGTGAAGGGTGAGTCCATCGCGCAGCAGCATCCCAATTATCAGCCGCGCCATTTTGAGGATGTATCGAAGGCGAAGCATCATGCCGTGGTCATCGGGGCCGGGCCAGCAGGACTGTTTGCTGCGCTGCGGTTGATAGAACTCGGCATTCGTCCCATAGTGCTGGAACGCGGCAAGGACGTCCGAGCTCGCAGGCGAGACCTTGCGGCCATCAACCGCGAGCATATCGTAAACCCTGAGAGCAACTACTGCTTTGGGGAGGGCGGTGCGGGCACCTATTCTGACGGAAAGCTCTACACCCGCAGCACCAAGCGGGGCGATGTGAATCGCATTCTCAGCACCTTCGTGCAGTTTGGGGCCGATGCCGATATTCTGGTAGATGCCCATCCGCACATTGGCACCAACCGCCTTCCGGCCATCATCACGGCCATCCGCGAACAGATCATCCAGAGTGGGGGCGAGGTGCGGTTCGAAGCCAAGCTCACGGACATCCTCTTGGATGGCGACCACGTGAGCGGGGTGCGCATCAATGATGTAGAGGACATTGCCGCCACAACGGTCATCCTTGCCACCGGCCACTCTGCCCGCGACATCTACACCCTGCTCCACTCCAAGAAGATTTTGGTGGAGGCCAAGCCCTTTGCCATGGGTGTGCGGGTAGAGCATCCACAGGAACTCATCAGCGGCATTCAGTATCATGGTGCGCAGTGCGATATGCTGCCTCCTGCCGCCTACAGTTGGGTGGAGCAGGTGCGGGGCCGCGGTGTCTATTCGTTCTGCATGTGTCCGGGCGGCATCATCGCGCCATGCGCCACAAGTCCGGGCGAAGTGGTGACCAACGGATGGAGCCCTTCCAAACGCAACAATCCATTCGCCAATTCGGGCATTGTGGTGCCTGTGGAGCTGGAGGACTATCGCGACTTTGCGCATTTCGGCCCATTGGCAGGCATGAAGTATCAAGAGCATTTGGAGCAATTGTGCTGCACACTTGGCGGAAGTTCTCAGACCGCTCCTGCCCAACGCCTCACAGATCTTGTGGCTGGAAAGACGAGCCGTTCGCTGCCCACAAACAGCTACCAGCCAGGCACAGTGTCCGTCAATCTGGCACAGGAACTCCCAACCGACATGGTGGGCAGGCTGCGCGATGGATTCCGCGCCATAGGCGGCAAGATGCGCGGCTATCTGACCGAAGAGGCTGTGGCCGTGGCTATCGAAAGTCGCACCTCATCTCCCGTGCGCATCCCTCGTGGTGCCGATGGGCAGCATCCACAGATAAAAGGGCTGTATCCCTGTGGCGAGGGCGGAGGTTTTGCGGGCGGTATCGTCTCTGCTGCCATTGATGGTGAGTGGAGTGCAGAATCGGTCGGGCATCGGTAAGCCCCTTTTTGTAGATCATCTGGCACCAGAGAGGCGCTTGAAAGGCACACCTCAGACCGTAGGAGTTCGAATGGAACGCAGAGAAGTTCCAAAAATGCAGCGAGAAGTCTATCAGGTCTAAGCGAACAGACCGGTTCGGATTAGAATACGCTACCTTGGCTGTTCGCGAACCGGGTCAACATCACGGGCCAAAAGTGGAGGTTCAGTGGTCACCTTTTTTTCTAAGGTGGATACAGGTTCACATCTCACAAGTAAACAATCATGGCAAGCATTCAAGATAAGACCCAAAAGGAAGCACTGCATCAGCTCCACATAGAACTGGTGAAGTTGCAGAAGGAGGTGATCTCCACCGATCTCAAAGTGCTCGTAATCTTGGAGGGTCGGGACGCGGCAGGTAAGGATGGCACGATAAAAAGGATCGTGCAGCACCTGCATCCCCGGGCAACGAGGGTGGTGGCATTGGGCAAGCCTTCAGACCGACAGCAATCGGAGTGGTATTTTCAGCGTTACGTGGATCATTTGCCGGTGTCGGGCGAGATGGTGATCTTCAACCGTAGTTGGTACAACCGCGCAGGGGTGGAGAAAGTAATGGGCTTCTGCACCGACAAGGAGTATGAATCTTTTTTTCAGCAGGTGGAACTCTTTGAGAAAATGCTGTCCGATTCGGGTTTCATCATCCTGAAATACTACCTCAACATCACCAAGAAAGAACAGGAGGACAGGCTGAAGGACCGCAAAAAGAACCCGTTGAAACAATGGAAAATAAGCCCTGTGGACGATGTGGCTTTGGAGAACTACGATGCTTATTCGGAAGCCAGGGATAAAATGCTGACCAGGACTGATTTCAGACGTACACCTTGGTTTGTGGTAGATGCCGATGATAAGAAGACCACACGACTGGCTGTTATCAGCCATCTCCTGAGCCGCTTGGACTACAAAAAGAAGAACAAGAAGCTATTGGAGGAAGACCACGGGGTGATCCGTCCGGTCTTGATAACAACACTGAACTAGGGTTCGGTTCGGTAAGTCATGGGCAACATGCTGGGCCGATCGGCAACTCGATAATTTGACTGGAAGCTCCATTTGCCTCCCTGTCCGGAGCGCAAGCCGCTGCTTTTGGACCTGTCCAGCTTGCTTTTGGATCTGTCCCTCCCGCTTTCGCACCTGTTTCTCCCGCTTTGGGAATGGTTCCTCCCGCTTTCAGACCTGTCCCGCTTGCTTTCGGAGCTGTTTCTCCTGCTTTGGGAACGGTTCCTCCCGCTTGTAGATCTGTCCGGCTTGCTTCGGGAACGGTCCAGTCTGCTTTGGGAGCTGTACCTCCTGCATTCTCATCCGAAACTCGGTGTTTATACCACTTCCTTGTGCTCTAAGCTCCTTTCCGTTCTCCAGAAGCTCCTTTCCTTGCTCGGAATGGACCTGTTAGGGGTGGGAAAGGAGCTATTAAGGGTGGGAATGGAGCTATTAGAGCTGGGATTTGCTCTATTGATGCTCGGAATGGAACTATGACAGCTCGGAATAGCTCTATTGATGCCCGGAATGGACCTATTGACACTTGGTAGGGA
>JBFYQB010000029.1:0-22459 GCA_041302955.1 Flavobacteriales bacterium | reverse complement strand
TGCCAGAACATCCGAACTGATCGGTCACGGTGAGCGTTACCGATCCACCTTCATTCACAGAAATAGACGAACCATTGGCACCTGTGCTCCACAGATATCCTGTGTAAACAGCCTCACTGCTCAATGTCACCGATTGGCCTTGACAGAATGTGGTAGGTCCGCCTGCCACAATGGTCGGTGTAAGGGTGCTACTTACGGCCACAAGAACATCGTCCGTGCCCACGCAGCCGTTTCCATCCGTTACAGCAACCGAATAGTTGCCCGTGGTCCCGACTATTATCTGCTGGGTTATCTCCAATGTTGACCAAAGGTGATCCAGGCCTGCATTGCCTGCATCCAAGGTGAGGAAAGTGCCGGTGCATATCGTGGTATCGTTGCCAAGATCCACAATAGGAAGGGCATTCACATTCACCTGCACAGGGGCCGAAATGGCCACACATCCTTCTGATGTGGTCACTGTAACGCGGTATGAATCTGCCTCGCCAACGGTGATGGTCTGTCCATTCTGACCTGTGTTCCAATCATACAGCGCATATCCGGTGCCTGCATCCAATGTCAATGTGCTTCCGTCACAGATGGTCTGTGTGCCCGAAGGCGTTATCACGGGTTGTGGCAAGGCATTGATGGTCACCGACTGCGTTACCGAACTGCTGCACCCATTTGCATCGGTGAATGAACAGGTGATAACATGTGTGCCTACCCCGGCAGCTGGCGGATTGAACTGGTTGCCAGCTATTCCAGCACCACTGAATGTTGCCCCTACTGGGCTTGCCACCAAACTCACCACCGCTGCATCCTCGCAATAAGCAGCGCTCAATCCTGTAAACGAGACCACAGGCAAGGCGTTGACCACCACGGTCTGCTGCGTGCTGCCACTGCATCCCAAAGGATCGGTGTATGCATAGGTGATGATGTGCGACCCGACTCCCGCAATGCTCGGAATAAATGAATCTCCGCTTATACCATCGCCACTGAATGTGCCTCCTGCTGGCGAAGGGGTCAAAACCTGTGGGGTTGTCTCATCTGTGCAATACGCAGATGAAAGACCTGAGAAAGAAACCACCGGTATGGCATTCACATCCACGTTTTGTGTCTCACTGTCAGTGCATCCATTGGCATCCGTGTAGGTGTAGGTGATGGCATGGGTGCCAACTCCGGCAACGGATGGTATGAACACGCTGTTAGACATTCCAAGACCACTGTAGCTACCGCCCGCTGGGGTGCCAGTTAGCTGCACCACCGAGGTCTGATCGACACAGTAACTACTTGCCAACCCGCTGAAACTGACCACTGGCAGCGCATTGAAGTTCACACTCACGGTCGCTGCATCATTGCACCCCAAGTTGTCCTCCGTCCAAGTGAATGTGTATGCTCCGTATTGCGAAACCGTGACAGTAGCATTGGCCGTGTTGGCATCCGGAACAAACGATGCTGTGCCAGGACCTGTGTACATCCACGTTCCAATACCCACCGATGCGGCTGCGCCAAAAGTGAGGTCGAGGTCGCATTGATCGGCCACCGCTCCTGCATCTGCCACCGGCTGCTCGTAGAAATTGACCGTGATGCTGGCCGCATCCGAACACACACCATTCGTCTCGGTCCATGTGAACTGGTAAGTACCGTAAACATTCACCGTTACGGATGATGCAGGATCGTTCACATTGCTGAAGAATGCCGTTCCCGGCCCAGAGAAGGTCCAATTTCCAGTGCCCACGCTCAATGCCCCATTGAAGGTGAAGTCAAGGTCGCACTCAGTGCCTCCATTGCCAGCATCGGCCACTGGCTGATCATAGAACGTTACGCTGATGTCATCGCTCGATACGCACGTTCCATTGGTCTCCGTCCATGTGAACGTGTACGTTCCTATCTGAGAGACGGTGGCCGTGGTGTTGGCAGAGTTAGCGCTGATAAAGGAGATTGAGCCCGGCCCTGCCGCAGTCCAAACACCTGTACCAAGACTTGGCGCGGCATTGAGGGCAAAGTCAAGGTCGCACTCACTTCCTCCCTGTCCAGCATTCGCCACTGGCTGGTTCCAGAAATTCACAGAAACCGTGGCGGCATCCGAACAGGTGCCGTTGGTCTCGGTCCAAGTGAAAACATAGGTGTCATTCTGAGTAACTGTTACTGTTGCCGTTGGCGAACTTGGATCTGAGAATGCAGAGGTTCCCGATCCTGAGGTCTGTGACCAAAGACCACTACCCGTGCTCAATGTGGCATTAAAGGTGAATGTCAGATCGCACTCATCACCTCCTTGGCCAGCATTGGCGGTCGGCTGTTCATAATAATTGACGGTAACCACGTCTGATGATGAGCACGAGCCGTTGGTCTCTGTCCATGTGTAGGTGTATGTACCGTACTGATCCACAGTTACCACCGTGCTTGCTGAGGTTGCGCTAATGAACACCGAAGTGCCCGCGCCACTGGTCTGCGTCCAAACACCAGAGCCCACACTTGGCAATGCACTCAATGAAAAATCAAGGTCACATTCATCTCCTCCAACTCCAGCATCAGCTATTGGTTGATCGTAGAAATTGACAGTGATCAACTCGCTGTCCGAACATGTGCCATTCACCTCTGTCCACGTGAAGGTGTAAGTACCATACTGACTTACCGTGACCAGGGCACTTGGCGAATTACTGTTGTCAAAAGAAGAGGTCCCAAGGCCAGATGTCTGGGTCCAAGTGCCTGTGCCTACACTGGCCACCGCACTGAACGCAAAATCAAGATCGCATGCATCACCTCCATTTCCAGCATCGGCCACAGGTTGCTGATAGAAGCTCACGGTAACCTGATCCTGCGTAGAACAGACACCATTGGTCTGTGTCCATGTGAAGGTATATACACCATCCACGTCAACCGTGACCGAGGTAGCCGGATCGTTGGAGTTGCCATAGAATGCATTTCCGGGCCCAGTATGGCTCCAGACGCCCGAACCCAGTCCGGCTGTTCCGCTGAATGTAAAATTAAGGTCGCATTCCGAGCCGCCTGTCCCAGCATCAGCAGTCGGCTGTTCAAAGAACGACACCGTGACATCGTCACTGCTGGAGCAGGTTCCGTTAACCTCGGTCCAAGTGAACACATAGCTGCCATAGGCAGAAACCGTCACAGTTGCATTCGGGTCATTTGCACTTGGCGCATATGCAACAGCGCCTGGCCCAACTACCGTCCAAGCGCCCACGCCTGAGCTGGCCACAGCCGCCAGAGTGAAATCAAGGTCGCATTCATTCCCACCAAAGCCGGCATTGGCAGCAGGCTGCTCATAGAAATCAATGATCACTGTGGCCGCATCGCTGCAAGCACCATTCACCTCTTCCCACTGAAATTCATATTGGCCATACTGTGATACCGTAACATCAGACGTTGAAGAATTCACGGCCGTGAACAGCGCAGTTCCGGGGCCACTTAGCTGGGTCCAAGTGCCAACACCCACACTTGCCAGAGCCGACAAGGAATAGCTCAGATCACACGATGTCGCATTCTGGCCAGCGTTTGCCAAGGGCTGTTCAGTGAATGTCACCAGAACTTGGTCCACGTCAGAACACTGCCCATTGGTCTCTGTCCATGTGAATGTATACGTACCATAAACCGATACCTGCACTCCAGACGAGGCACCGTTTACATTGTCATAGAACGCGATGCCGGGCCCAGATGCTGTCCAAGTACCCGTTCCTACCGATGGCGTTGCATTGAAAGTGAAATCAAGATCGCATTGCACCACGGATGTTCCTGCATTTGCTACGGGTTGTGCATCAACAGAAACCGTCTGTGTATTGGAGCCCGAGCAAGTATTGATATCCGAGTAATCGTACACAATGTTATACAGCCCTCCAACACCCGCCACTGCTGGGTTGAAGCTTGCCGTTCCGTTTCCATTGTCCGTCACTCCCGGACCAGAGAATACCCCATTAGGAGCCTGATTTCCTGTTAACACCACTGGAGATGACGTGACACAATAAGAGGCGCTCAATCCAGAGAAATTAACACTCGGCAATGGATTTACAGCAACCGAAGCTCCACCTGTGAAGCCCGTGGTCCTGACGCAACTTGTCGTCAGGTCGGTAATGTTGAGAAGGTTATAGGTCACAGTGGTTGGAGGAACCAACGAGACCGTAGCCCCAGAAACGATACCTGATTGCGTGAATATTCCAATGCCATCCGTGTATGAAACATCAAATGGACCTGTACCCGGGTTGAAGGCAAACGTCAACGTGGTCTGATCACCAAAGCAGACAGGCGAGATACCTGAAATGCTTCCATTCGGCAAAGGATTCACACTTACCGTAGCATTGACAGCCGTTGTAAAGCAACCACTGGCCACCGGTGTTATCGTATAGGTCACTGTACCTAATGCCAATCCGCTGTTTGAAAGCACTTGAGAAATGGAATTTCCAGTTCCTGAAGTATGCCCTGTAACAGCGCCTGAACTTGCCGAGGTTGTCCAGTTGAACTGAGTGCCGCTAACAGATGAGGTAAGGTTGATAGCCGCATTATCACCACTGCAAATGGTCTGAGACGAAGGAGTGGCTATCACATTGGGTGAAGGATTAACAGTGATAGGCACCTGAATAGACGAACCCGGGCATGAGTTGGCGGCAGGTGTCACTGTGTAAGTAACTGTGCCAGCGGTGACGGTACTGTTTGTCAATGTCTGGGTTATACTGCTACCGGATGCAGCCGAAAAACCTCCAGTGCCTGAAGTTCCATTGACTGTCCATGAGAAAGTTGCGCCCGAAACTGCAGATGTCAGACCAATTGATGTGGTCTCACCGGCACAGATGACATCAGATGATGGAGAAGCTGTAACGGCCGGAATAGGATTGACAGTGACTACAACATTGATCGATGCACCAGGACAGCTACTTGCAGATGGTGTAACCACATAGGTCACTGTGCCAGGTGCTGTGCCAGAATTTGTCAATGTTTGAGCTATCGTGGAGCCACTGGAGTTTGAAAATCCACCAATCGTACCTGCCGATGCACTGGCCGTCCAAGTGTAGGAAGTGGCTCCAAGGGTAGAAGACAATACAATGGCTGTGGCCTGACCGCTACAGATGGATTGAGAAGCAGGTGTGGCAGTGGCTGTTGGCAGTTGGTTTACAGTTATTGAGGCACTTGCGCCAAAGCCTGAGGTTCTTCCACAACCGTTCAGATCTGTTATGCTAGCTAAGGAGTATGTGGTGCTTGAGCTTGGAGAAACCGAAACCGTGTGCCCACTGAATATGCCTGAAAGAGGAATGTTTCCTGGGTTGTAAGTCACATCGTATGGCCCATCCCCTGCCGTAAAGTTGAAAGTAAGTGTTGTTGACTGACCCGCACAAATAGTTGTACTGCCACTGATATTACCATTAGGGGCTGGCAATACCGTGACATTCGCATTTGATGCAGAGCCGATACATCCATTTGCCGTTGCGGTGGCCACATAGGTCACAGTTGCATTTGAAGCATTGTTTGATGAAAGGGTCTGTGAAATAGACGTCCCAGAACTGTTTGAAAACCCTGACGCATTTGCACTGCCAGAAGCTGTCCAAGCGAATGTGGAGCCTGCAACAGGAGATGAAAGTGCGATGGCGGTTGGCTGTCCGGTGCAAATGGTCTGAACATTTGGCGTAAGCACAACAGAAGGAAGCGGTTTTACCGTTACTACCGTCTGAATTGCAGACCCGACACAACCGTTTGCTGTGGGCGTTATCGTATATGTTACCGTTCCGTTAGTGGAGCCCGAATTGGTGAGTTGCTGGGCAATACTATTTCCCGAACCGTTAGCAAAACCACCGATGCTGGCCGATGAGGCGGTTGCTGTATAAGCAAAGGTAGAGCCTGTCACATTGGACGAAAGCGATATACTGGACGACTGTCCACTACATATGCTGGTGGCCGAATTCGTGGCGGTTGCCACTGGAATCGGTTTTACCGTAACAGCCACCGTTGTAGGTCCGCCCGGACATCCGCTGGCTGTAGGAGTCACTGTATAGGTTGCCGTACCATTGACAGATCCCGTGTTTACCAGTGTCTGATTGATCGACCCTCCACTTCCTGCACTCTGACCCGAAACTGGGCCCGCACCACTTGCTGTCCAAGTATACGTAGTACCGCCTAAGGAAGAAGAAAGGGTGATTCCTGCACCAAGTCCGCTGCAAATTGTATTGGATGAAGGCGTAGCAGTCGCTACAGGCAAAGGATTAACAGTGACCACTATGGTATTGGTCACTTGATCCGTAGCGCCACCACAGGTACTTGCAACCCTTCGATACCAACGCGTGACGGTCAATCCTGATGGTGGATCATAAGTGAGACCAGTAGCTCCTCCAATACCCGTCCACGAACCACCGCTGTTATCACTATACTGCCATTGATATGTGACCCATGTGGATCCACTGGCTGCGTTACCAAGCGTTGTAGGATCACCACCCGCGCAAATGGTCTGTGTACCGGAAATACTGCCCGCATTAATTGAGTTGTATCTCCAGTAATATGACCATTGAACGCCATAGGTTCCGGATCCACAATTCCGTGTATCGGTGAAATAGTGCCATGTGCAAGGTGCGTTGGTGTTTATGGTAACACTACTGGTCGTGGCCAGCCCACCACAACTGTTATCATCACCCCCGCAGATGAATCCATCGGACTCAAATCCGTTGAGCTGCATTTGAATACCAGCATTAGAGGGAACAGTGGTAGGATTGACCCATGCGTAGTTGGTCACTCCCTGCCAACCGCAACTGATGTTGTCTCTGTCGTAGTTCCAGTCTGTGGATGCCCCATTTACCACTACGCGGTTTCTCCACCGTGGGTCAGCAGATGAGTTGCAATCGTCACAACCCGGTTCAGTGTAGTAAATATTGTCGCCATCAATTTCGACAGTTACGTTCTGACCGACCGCAGAAGTGGCTGATAGCGCAAAAACAAGAAAAAAGAATAGCCTGAAAGATTTTTTCATGGTCATAAGAATACAAGATTGAATCAATGGATATCAGTGCCGTCAAAGTTGACCTGAGTGGATGACCGCAAGAACTTTCTAACGGAAATTTCTTGACCTCTATCCATCTTGGTATTCCAGACGGCCAGAAATTGGAGCGATGGAATGTCTCCAATGGATGCAGGAAGCTCGGACAATGGATTGCCAAACAATCCCAGATAACTCAGATTCTTTAACAACGAGATTGAAGATGGTACCGCAGTCAATTTGTTGTTTCCGAACGACAAGTAGTCAATGCTTGGCATGGAGAATAGAAATTCGGGGATTTCGGTTATCGAATTATCATTGAGGCACAGCTCAGTAAGTTGCTTCATCTCAGATAGAGACGATGGAACCTCAGTAATATTCAAATTCATAAATCGAACATTCCTAAGTCCTTTCATACCCCAAATTGCTGGCTGAAACTGTGCCTCTGCCACAGTACTGGAAATGAACAATAGGCGCAATGAACGAAGACGAACTATATTAGAAGAGATGCTGCGCAACGGATTATTGGTGACATGAAGCTCTTCCAACGTGCTGCAATTACCGATTGCATCAGGCAATTGGGTCAACTGGTTACTGCCCAGATAAAGCCCTTTGAGTCGGCCAAGTTGGCCTATAAAATCTGGAAGTTCGGTTATGTTATTGTGCGCGACATCCAACCGCTCCAAATTCGGGAATCGGAGTACCTCTTTTGGGATTTCCGTGAGACCTTGGTTCTTCAGGTCAAGCGAAATGACCTTTTCAGGCTCAACAAGTGCTGAGGCCAGTGACGCATAAAACCCCTCAATACGTATCGATGGTGCTGGAGCATTCTTCTTCTGACCTTCTACCGACTGTTGCCCTATGGCAAAAGAAGATGCACAGACAAAAGCTATAAGGAGATATAGTCTTTTCATTCAAATCATTTTTAGATTAAAAATCCTGAGCAAATGTAACCGTATACCTCGGGCCCCTTTGCCCGAGGAAGTACAATTCATCAAGGGTTAATGGAGCGTTTGGACTCTATTACTTCTTGTAAGAAACCTCAAATGTTTTTACCGCAATTCGGGTGAATTCAGGCTTTTTTGCGGTTATTTCTTTGGCAGTTTGAGGACGATGGTCATACACGACCAGCTCCATCTTGGCCAAGGGTTCATCCTTGCTATGCTTATTCCAAAGCTGAATCTCCCGCATCAAGAGGCATTGCTCAAGTATGTGTTCCTTCTTATTCCTTCCACCTTTCAGTAAGAGATATTGAAACAGATTCTGCTGCACTGCACTTACGTAAAGACCCGAATCCACAGACCGGCCACTGAACACACTTAATGTATCGCCATTTCCTTTGATGGCCTCCACTTGAAGATACCCTTTCTGTGTTGGCGGGTCTGGCGAATAAAGATGCCAGTATTGAGAGAAAAAGGAATATTGCGGCCAAGCCGATGCTTGCACTGTTTCAATCACCCCGTTTGCATTAGACCACTTCAAAAACTGTTTTACTCTATCGTTTGTGCGGGTGTTCAGTGTCTGGTTAAGGTTACTTACGACAATGATCGATACAAGGGTAAAAGCCAAGAACCAAGTTGCCAACTTGGTTAACGCATTCACTTCGAATGGCGCGACCTGAAGTGTTCGCCAAGGTTTAAGGGCTTTCAGCCTTAGTACATCCCAAAACGGTCCAGGCAACATAAGTATTGCCGTAGAAGTTCCTACATACTTGAAGTTTCCTACATCGATAACCAAATCTATGCTCCAATGAAACAAAAGGATCGACAAAGCAGCTATCAATCGGAATCTGTCATTCCACAATGGAATAAAGATGATAAGTGGCAATAATACTTCGAAAGCTAGGGTAGCATATGTCAATAGGGTCAAAAGTCCATCCATCTCTATAAGATGCCAAGCCATAGGACGCATTTTATCATACTCGGCCAAAAAGAACTTGACGGCATGGCCACTCATCCATTTGTCTCCATTCTTAGATATGCCGTTATAAAAATAAATGAACGCTATCTGGAACATCATCGCAAATGCCAACGGTGACCTCCATTCTAAAAGTGCGTCAGCCTTTTCGCGTCTGGCCACTAGAATTGAATAACTGCTACCTATTGGAAGAAGCACGCTCCAGAAAAGCAACACTGAGGCATACATCTCCCATCCGAGATACAACACGTTGTAACGCGTGTTCAAAAGCCACAACATGATTACGGCAAAAAAGGCCGATATTCTTGGCAATATACCCAAGGTGAATGTGAGCAGCACTGATCCATACAGTGCCATGAAAACGAGCATATGGCCATCTGTATCGATATCAAATATCAGTGGAGGAACAGAGTAAGCCGAAGCATAGCCAGAAGCAAAGCAATTGCCAAGAACTCCTGTTTCTGGCGAATAGATATCACGAAAATTGGCAAGAATTCGAAATAGCAATTCCGCCAAAAGGAATAATCCCAACAGGATGCGAAAAAAGGCGACACTGCGAATATCCAGTCCACTGACAGACCCAATTCTCTTAGCCGATAATATCTGCATACCTAACAATTAAAAAGGAAACGGGTGAGGCCAATGGCACTCACCCGTTTCACTAAAAGCTATTGGGAATTAATTCTTCACAACTGGCCTAACAGTGAATCCCTCTTTACCTATCACCTGCACATAGTACACTCCATTGCTCAGATGACTGAGGTCAAACGACCTGCGGAAAGATGAGGCACCTTCAATACGCTCAGGACTCATAAGCTCGCGGCCCATCATATCCTTCACAATCAAGGTGACTTCAGTATGCACTCCCAGATCAGCCTCAATGGTGAATTGGCCACTATTAGGATTCGGATAGATGTTAAGGCCATACGCCTCCTGCACATCATCAATACCTACAGTGAATTCGATATTGGATGACGTGGCTTCACAACCGTTCTCATCGGACACCAATACTTCAATGTTTCCACTGAGTGTCGGAGTATAGATGGACGTAGTGGCTCCTGGTATCGGGTTACCGTTCCTGAACCACTGATATGTTGCGAAGGGTCCATTGATGACCTCCAAATTGGCTCCGTTCTGAACAACCTGCGGTTGAGGGTTCCAAACGGTAACAACCACAGGATTGGA
The DNA here is from genome assembly GCA_041302955.1 of Flavobacteriales bacterium. Taxonomy (GTDB): domain Bacteria; phylum Bacteroidota; class Bacteroidia; order UBA10329; family UBA10329; genus UBA10329. The sequence continues at coordinate 12,414 of JBFYQB010000029.1, read as the reverse complement.
AACCAATGTGTTATTCAGACATCCGTTAACATCCAATACCTGAACCCCATAAGACCCAGAAGCAGTAACTGTAATTGACTGTGTTGAAGAGGAGCCACTGGTCCATAGATAAGACGTGAACGCACCAAGTGGTTCAACAGAAAGCACAACGTTATCACCAGCGCAGAACTCAACTGGTCCATTGGCAACAATGGTAGGCGTAACCGATTGGCTTTGGGTCACTATTACAGCAGCAGATGTTGCCGAACAGCCATTAACAGGATCGGTCACTGTAACAGTGTAAGTTCCGGCAGTCGACACCAAGATCGATGGTGTGATCGCTCCAGTTGGCAACCATTCATACGAGCCAAAAGTGTTGCTCACTGATAGGGTCACATTACTGCCTTGACAGAGGTTTGTGCTGCCGCTTGGTACTATCACAGCATTTGGAAGCTGATTGACCGTGGTAAGAATGGTTGCCGTTCCAGTGCAACCAAAAGCATCGGTGACTGTAAGGTCGAATGTTCCTCCAGTGGTCACGTTGATCAGCTGACTCTGCTGACCATTGCTCCATAAGTAGGTTGAATAACCAGTGCCTCCATTCAAGGTAAGTGTTTCTCCTTGACAGAACGTGGTCGGCCCGTTTGCAGTTATCACAGGATTCAATAAGCTGCTGACTGATACAGAGACAACGTCAGAAGACGAACAGCCATTCGCATCAGTAACCGTAACCTCATAGCTTCCGGCCGCACCTACGATTATCTGCTGTGTCACTTCCAAGTTCGACCATACAAAGTCAGCTCCAGCATTTCCAGCATCAAGGGTCAGGAATGAACCAGTGCAAATTGTCTGATCCTGACCAAGATCTACTACTGGAAGTGGGCTAACTGAGACCACAACGGTCTGTGAGATCGCCTGACATCCATCAGTACTTGTCACCGATACTCGATAAGACCCTGCTTCATCCACGAACAGGCTTTGGCCATTCTGACCAGTGTTCCATTCATACAACGCATATCCAGCGCCTGCATCCAGTGTAATTGAAGAGCCTTCGCATAGAGCGATCGGCCCAGCAGGCGTTATCACTGGTTGCGGAAGCTCGTTGACAACGACATCCTGGGAAACGCTATTCGTACATCCATTTGCATCCGTATAGCTATAGTCTATGGTATGTGTTCCAACACCAGCATTTATCGGACTGAACGTGTTACCAGATATTCCATCACCGCTGAATGTACCTCCGGTGGGTTGTCCGATCAACGTTACCAAAGCGACATCCAAACAATAGGAAGGCGCAAGACCAGTAAAGGAAACCACTGGCAGCGGATTCACCGTAACAACTTGTTCCGAAATCCCTGCACATCCCAACGGATCAGTGAACTCATAAGTAATTGTGTGTTGACCAACACCGGCAGCACTTGCCACAAATTCGTCAGCACTTACTCCCGAACCACTGAAAACACCACCTGTTGGTGTGCCAACGAGTATTATCGGAGTAGCATCATCTGCGCAGTATTCTGCTGACAGACCAGTGAAACTCGCTACTGGTATCCCGTTGACGGCCACGGTCTGGGTCTCACTATCACTACAACCGTTTACATCTGTGTAAGTGTAAGTAACCGTTGTGCTACCAACCCCAGCGGCAAAAGGAATAAAGTTGGTCCCTGCCACTGCAGAGCCACTGAACACCCCTCCCGAAGGTGTTCCTGTCAATGGGACAAGGATGGCCTCATCCACACAATAATTTGCTGCAAGGCCTGTAAAACTGACCACAGGAAGAGCATTGAAATTAACGTTTACCGTATTGGCATCAGTGCAACCACCATTGTCCTCCGTCCATGTGAAATCGTATGACCCATTCAAATCCACAGTAACCGTTGCGGTAGCAGCATTTATACTCGGTGTGAATAAGGCAGTTCCCGGACCTGTGTATGTCCATGTTCCCGATCCTGCAGATGCAACAGCTGCAAAAGTCAAATCTAGATCACATTGATCCGCAACAACTCCCGCATTGGCCAATGGTTGCAGATAGAAGTCTACGGTAACCGCATCACTGCTGGAACATATACCATTATCCTCTGTCCAAGTGAACTCATATTGACCATACTGGCTCACAGTAACAACCGCAGATGGGTCATTGCTGTTTGGGATAAAATTGGCGAATCCAGAACCTGCCGTCATTGTCCACGACCCAACACCCACCGTTGCCGATGCATTCAACATGAAATCAAGGTCGCACTCTACGCCCCCCGGACCAGCATTTGCAACTGGTTGATCAAAGTAATTGACGGTGATCACATCAGATGAAACGCAAGTACCATTGGTCTCTGTCCACGTGTACGTGTATGTTCCGAATTGATCAACAGTGACTGTTGTGTTTGCCGATGTCTGACTTATGAATACAGAGGTGCCCGGGCCACTGTTCTGTGTCCATTCTCCACTTCCTAGACTTGGCAATGCATTTAAGACAAAATTCAGGTCGCACTCACTTCCTCCTTGTCCAGCATCTGCAGTAGGTTGATTCCAGAAATTCACCGAAACGGACTCACTATCGCTACATGTACCGTTAGTTTCTGTCCAGGTGAACGTGTAGGTATCATTTTGATCAACCGAGACGATTGCTGTCGGTGAAGTTGGATTATTGAATGTGGCGACACCTGAACCAGCAGTCTGTGACCAAACTCCTGTACCTGTGCTAAGAGTGGCGCTTAGTATGAAATCGAGGTTGCAAGCGTCACCACCATTTCCAGCATTTGCCAATGGTTGTGCACGATAGTCTACAATTATCTCATCTGTTGAAACACATGAACCATTAGTTTCTGTCCATGCATAAGTGTATGTACCATATTGATCCGCTGTTACGGTGGTTGACGCTGAGTTGGCACTTATGTATGTGGAAGTTCCTGGGCCAGCTACTTGCGTCCAAATTCCAGTTCCTAAACTTGGTATGGCCGCAAGGTCGAAATCAAGATCGCATTCATTTCCTCCTTGGCCGGCATCTGCCACAGGCTGATTGTAGAAATTGACCGTAATGGTCTGGCTGTCCGAACAAGTACCGTTCACCTCGGTCCATGTGTAGGTATAGGTGCCATAAGAATCAACAGTAACAACCGCCATGGCCGAATTAACATCATCAAATACCGATGCACCTGGACCAGATGTCTGTACCCATGTGCCTGTTCCAACACTGGCTGAACCATTGAATGCAAAATCCAGGTCGCAAGCATCACCACCTTGGCCAGCTTGCGCTACAGGCTGCTCGTAGAAGTTCACTGTGACCTGATCTGAGGTTATACAAGTCCCATTGGTCTCAGTCCAAGTGAAATCATATGTTCCATACGTATCAACGGTAACAACTGAAACTGGGCTGTTATCATCGGTGAAGAATGCGATGCCGGGACCAGTATATGTCCAAATACCCGTTCCAAAACTGAAACTTCCAGTGAATGTGAACGTCAGATCACACTCATCGCCTCCCTGTCCTGCATCCGCAAATGTCTGTTGTTCAAATGTGACCACAACATCATCACTATCAGAACAACTACCGTTCACTTCGGTCCAAGTAAAGGTGTACTCTCCTAGGGCAGATACGCTGACCACAGCACTTGGGTCAGAAGCATTGGGTGCGAAAGTTGCGGTTCCTGGCCCACTGTACGTCCATGTGCCAAGACCTACGCTTGCATTTGCTGCCAACGGAAAGTCATAGTCGCATTCAAATCCTCCAAAACCCGCATCTGCAACTGGCTGTAGATAGTAGTTAATCGTTACAGTAGCTGCATCGGAACAGGTGCCTTCCACCTCTTCCCACTGATAGACATACGTCCCATAAGCGTCAACGGTGACTGTCGTATTGGCAAGTGTCAGATCCGTGAAGACAGATGTTCCGGGGCCGCTGACCTGTGTCCATGTACCATCACCAACACTTGCAACAGCACCAAGAACGTGATTCAGATCACATTCGTTTGCGTTCTGACCTGCGTTAGCGACCGGTTGCTCAAAGAAATTCACGCTTACTACATCATTGGATGTACATATTCCATTCAACTCCGTCCATGTGAACTGATAGGTACCGTATTGCGAAACACTCACGGTAGCATTTGGAGTATTGGCATTTGGAATAAAGTTGCTGAATCCGGGTCCAGATGTCTGGTTCCATGTACCGATACCATAAGAAGGTTGTGCATTGAGAACGAAGTCCAGATCGCACTCATTTCCTCCCGTACCAGCATCTGCAATGGTCTGATTGTAGAAGTTCACCGTGATGTTGTCACTGGTGACACAGACGCCATTTGTCTCCGTCCAAGTAAAGATGTATGAACCCACTTGCGAAACCGATACTGTTGCTCCAGGAGCGCTCGCACTGGGAAGATATGTGGCCGTGCCTGGACCAGCAACGGTCCAATTGCCGGAACCAGTAGTAAGACTTGCACTCAGGACGAAGTCAAGATCACATTCATCTCCACCTACTCCAGCATTAGCAACTGGGGAGTCATAGAAATTGACTGTCACCTGATCAACATCTACACAAGTCCCGTTTGTCTCTGTCCAAGTATAAGTGTACACACCTTGCTGAGTGGCGGTAGCTGTCGCTGTTGGACTGTTTGCATTGGAGAATGAAGTTGACCCAGGACCACTCGATTGGCTCCAAACTCCAGCACCTGTTGATACAACCGCGTTAAATATGAACTGACCAGAACAACTGTTACCTCCCTGACCGGCATTTGCAATGGGTTGAGCCGTCACCGTGACGTTGGTCACCGCGGACACGGACGAACAGCCCGCATCGGCTGCGATCACATACGTCACCGTATAGGTGCCGGGTGTGCTCGTGCCTGGGTCTATCTCACCGGTCGTGCCATCGATGCTGAGACCTGAGGTGCTGCTGTAAGTGCCCGTCAGAACAGAACTGCTGTTCGTCACCGACTGAACGCCCGAGTTCGTGCAGAAAGGAGTACCTGCATACGCGATCGAGGCCGTGGGGGCAGACGTGATCACCACAGGCGCAGTGGCCGTGATCGAGGAACAGCCGTTCGAGGCCGCAACCGTGTACGTCACCGTGTAGCTGCCTGCCGTGCTCGTGCTCGCGGTCACCGCACCTGTCGAACCGTTGAGCGTCAGACCTGTGGTGCTGCTGTAGCTGCCGCCTGTCGTACCGCTCACCGTGGGAAGCTGCGCCACCGTGTTGCTCGTGCAGAACGGTGTACCGTACGAAAGTGTGGCCGTAGGTGGTTGAGTGAAAAGAACTGAAATCCCGTCTGATGAACTGCATTGACCATTGACCTCAGTCCAAGTGAACGAATATGCCCCGTAGGTTGAAACAGTAGCAGTAGCAATCGGATTCGCAGCATTTGGAGAGTACGAAACCGTGCCAGGTCCACTGGATGTCCAAGTACCATTGCCAACACTTGGCACTGCATTGAACGTAAAACTAAGTCCGCATTGGTCTCCACCAACCCCTGCATCTGCATTGGTTGCCGCGTCCACAGATACCTGACCAGTGGCAGTATTGGCACAGCCATTGGCATCAGCATATTGATAGGTGATTGTATAAGGACCTCCAACAGAGGCAACAGCCGGATTGAACTGATTGCCAGACATACCAGCACCTGAGAAAGTTCCTCCAGTCGGAAAACCACTCAGAGTGACAGGAGCTGTAGACACACAGTAGGCTGTACTCAGACCGAAAATGCTCACAACAGGCAAAGCATAAACATTCACAGACTGCGTCTGAGAATTTGTACAGCCATTGCCATCAACATATGTGTAAACAATACTGTGCAGCCCAACTCCAGCAGTCGAAGGAGTGAACGAGTTTCCTGAAATACCAGGACCTGTAAAAGTGCCGCCCGTTGGGAAACCGGTCAAAGTAACCGGTGATGTAGTGTTGACACAATACCCCGCTGATGAGAGACCACTGAAGTTGACAAGGGGCAGACCAGTAACTACTACCGCCCGCTGAGCCGTATTGATACAGCCATTTGCATCGGTGTAGGTATAGGTTAATGTGTTGGTACCAACGGCCGCCAAAGAAGGAACGAAATCATTGCCTGCAACTCCGGTACCACTGAACACACCTGAACCTGGAGGTGGGACCGGGATTCCTAGACCAACAAGACTGATAGGTGTGGTCTGACTTATGCAATAAGGACCACCCAAAGAATTGAATGCTACTACAGGCGTTGGATTTACAGTTATTGGCACATTGATGGAACCTCCTGTGCAACCATGTGCAGATGGAGTAACGATATATGTTACGGTACCAGGGCTAAGTGTACTATTAGTTAGGACTTGAGCGATATTATTTCCAGTGGCAGCAGAGAAGCCACCTGTTCCAGCAGTTCCTGAAACTGTCCAAGAAAAAGATGCTGCTGTTACGGTAGACGTCAGACCAATGGATGTCAACTCTCCATTACAGATAGCATCCGAAGGTGGAGTTGCCACAACATTAGACACTGGATTCACCGTGACCTGAACGCTTATAGGGGTTCCTGCACAACCTGATGCCGTTGGTGTGATAACATATGTAACAATCGCAGGTGCTGCTCCATTGTTGAACAACTGCTGAGCAATGCTGCTTCCTGAACCATTAAAGAAACCGCTGGTATTCGTTTCACCCGTTACCGTCCATGAATACGTTGTTCCTGCTACAACAGGCAGTGTAGTAAGCGAAATTGATGTAGACCCGCCACTGCACAAAGACTGTGAAGAAGGAGTGGCTACAACTGTAGGTGTGGGATTTATCGTCACAGTGGCACTACCCTCTGCACCCCAGCAGCCTGCTGCGGTGCGCGAACGGAAGTAGTATGTTCCACTGGAACTCACCACCTGAGAGGTTGAGGCCGTGGCTGTGCTCGTTCCGCCACTGATGGTGCCCTGCCAATATATAGTTCCACCAGCACCTCCCGATGCCGTCAAGGTTGTTTGGTCGCAGAACGTCCCTCCACCGGACACGGCAACTGCAGCAGGTGATGGATTTATCGTCACAGTGGCACTACCCTCTGCACCCCAGCAGCCTGCTGCGGTGCGCGAACGGAAGTAGTATGTGCCGCTCGAACTCACCACCTGAGAGGTTGAGGCCGTGGCCGTACTCGTTCCACCACTGATGGTGCCCTGCCAGTATATAGTGCCGCCAGCACCTCCCGATGCCGTCAAGGTTGTTTGGTCGCAGAATGTCCCTCCACCGGACACGGCAACTGCAGCAGGTGATGGATATACCGTAAAAGTCCTATCCTCGAAGCAAGCACCCAACGTATAGCGAATTGTAACATTTCCACCCAGAGTTGCGGTAAACGTGGAACCAGAAATTGTCCCTGAACCTGGACCTGCGACCAATGACCAACTCCCTCCATTTCCCACCCCACTTACGGATAGTGCTTTCGAGCCTCCAACACAAATAGGGTCAGTATTGGTGACATTATTAAAGTTTTGAACCTGTCTGTATGCAAGGGTTGCTGAATTAACACCTGATACCCATCCATATGAAGTTCCTGAGCCTTGATTATTATAAGCCGGCTGGATAACACGGATATTACCAGTATAATTTGACGTCCAAGAATAATTGGTAACCTGCCATGAACAGCTTCCAGAGACGCACACTGCCCCAGTACATGCATTTCCAATTGGGCCACCATCCGTATACGCTATTTGAACACCATCGGCATTCCTGCAAATTGCAATATCCGTGTCCCAATTGGCTGTACCACAGTTATTGAAAAAATACTCAGCAGTATTTATAGCGTTGAAGCGCACATAATCTCCAGGCCCAATAGTATTAACAGAAACATCAACTCCACACAAAGGCTGAGTTGTAGAACGCTCAGAAGACCCAGGCCATGATTGTGCTAAAGCACCAAACGATAGTGAAAGGAATAGAACTGAGAAGACAACTGAAGCGCGTAGAAAATTTATCATTTAGTCGACTGAATGTAATTTGGACTAGACCACGGAAAAAAGGGGTGAAATGTAGTTAATAAATCGATTTGAAATACCCTTTGGTCTTAACAATCAGGTAGTTGGTCGACAACCCAGTGTGAATCTCTTTCATACCTTAGTAATACTCAATAAGTGTATGGAAATAATCACACCCGTCAAGGCAAAATCATCTAGGTTCTAGGCAAATTATTTCGTGTCAATCCCGCATATTTCCGTGTCTTTATACCCTTTGATCAGGTAGTGTTTCCGATGCCCATCGCTACACAAAAATTTGGTCACTTTGAGTAACCAGAATGACCTCGAGGAGGCCTTGCTAGCATGATTGTGAGCTTCGAAACATTTGATCTATCGTGCCCCTAGGATATAAATCAGCATAAAAAAAGGGGAACCTTTCGGCTCCCCTTTTCTAAAAACACAATGTGCCTTGAACTATTGCTTGATGATCTGCTTAACTGAAATGCCTTCTGCACCCGACATCTGCACATAGTAGATTCCATTACTCAAATGGCCGATATCTATCGTCCTGCGGAAGGATGAGGCGCTTTGAATCTGCTCTGGAACCATCAGCTCGCGACCCATAACATCCTTGAGGATGAACGTGACATCGGTGTTGACCCCAAGGTCAGCCTCCAAGGTGAACAACCCGCTGTTCGGATTAGGATACACCTTGATCGTGTAGGGCGAATTGTTATCAGCCACACCTACCCCAAAGGTGAATTCAATGTTTGCAGAAGTGCCATCACATCCATGAATGTCCGTGACCTGAACTGTCATATTGCCACTCAATTCAGGTGTATAGTTGGCAGTGGTTGCGCCTGGTACCGGACTACCGTTTCGGAACCATTGATAGCTGGCAAACGGTCCATTAGTAACTGTCAAGGTAGACCCGAACTGCTCAACTATTGGAGTAGCATCCCAAGCGGTTACCACAACCGGATCAAGCAGCGTTGCACTATTGAGACAGTTATTGAGGTCGATGACCTGCACCGCATAATCCCCGCTTGAAGATACCGTTATGGATGGGGTTGTAGAGCCACTTGTCCAGAGGTATGAACCATAGGTACCAGCAGGCTCTACCGAAAGTACAACGTTATCACCCGAGCAGAATTCGAGTGGTCCATTGGCCACAATGGTAGGCGTAACCGTCTGGTTTACGTTTACGGTTGTAGGGGATGATGTGGCCGAACAACCGTTCACAGGATCGGTGACGGTAACCGTGTAGAGACCGGCCACCGAAACGGATATAGATGGCGTGACGGCTCCAGTAGGGTTCCAGCTGTAGCTTCCGAAGTTGTTGCTTGCCGAAAGAGTAACACTGCTTCCCGCACAGATATTGGTGCTACCGCTGGCAACGATGACCGCATTGGGCAATTGGTTGACCACAACGTTCACTGTGTTTGAAACTCCTGAACAACCGAATTGATCGGTAACTGTCAGTCCCACTTGGCTTGAGCTGAACACAGTGATGTTCTGACTGGTCTCGCCCGTGGTCCACAGGTAGGAATAACCTGATGGGCCGGTCAGATTGACGGAACCACCATTACAGAATGTGGTAGGCCCACTGGCGGTTATCACTGGCTGAAGTATGCTGTTGAAGGATACCAGAATCTGATCTGTAGCCTCGCAGCCATTGCCATCGATCACAGTTACCTCATAGTTATTGGTAGCGCCAACTACTATCTGCTGTGTGATCTCTTGTGTAGACCAATCGAACGAGAGGCCTGCGTTGCCAGCATCCAAGGTTATGAAAGTGCCAGCACAGACAGTTGTATCATTTCCTAGATCAACAACTGGAAGGTCATTCACAGTTACTTGCACGGCAGTTGAAGTTGCAGAGCATCCTTCAGCAGTGGTGACCGTGACCGAATATGACCCAGATGTCGAAACTGAAATGGTCTGACCACTTTGATTGGAGCTCCATGCATAGGTTGCATATCCTGCTCCCGCATCCAGAAGTAGCGTTTCTCCAGCACAGATCTGCTGATTTCCATTAGGCGTTATCAACGGTTGTGGGAGTGCATTGACCACCACGCTTTGAACAGCAGTGTTCGAGCATCCATTGGCATCAGTGAAAACATAACTGACCGCATGTGTGCCAAGTCCAGCAGCAGTGGGACTGAATGAATTTCCGGAAACACCTGTACCACTGAACGAACCACCAGCTGGAATGCCAGCAAGAACAACGGCAGAGGCATCCTCGCAATAAGCGCTCTGCAGTCCTGTGTAGGAGACCAACGGAAGTTCATTTACAACAACGGTCTGCTCAACACTACCTGTGCAACCCAATGGATCGGTATAGGAATAGGTTATCACATGCGTGCCGTTGCCCGCAGTTGAGGCGATGAAATCATCTCCAACAATACCCGAACCCGAGAAGGTTCCACCAGCAGGGATGCCTGTGAGAGTGTTTATAGATGCGTCATTCACACAGTATTCAGCATTGAGTCCGCTGAATGAAACAACCGGCATGGCATTGACATCAACGCTTTGCGTTTCACTGTTAACACAGCCATTGGCATCGGTGAAAGTGTAGGTGATATCATGCGAACCAACCCCTGCAATGGACGGCACAAAAAGGCTTCCGGAGATGCCATTGCCCGTATAAACGCCTCCAATTGGAGAACCCGTAAGCTGAACAGGTGCATATTGATCCACACAGTAACTTGCTGCAAGTCCAGTATAACTGACCGTAGGCAAAGGACTGAATGTGACCGTAAGGGTAGCAGCATCAATGCAGCTTCCATTGTCTTCCGTCCATGTGAAATCATAGGTGCCATACTGGTCAACAGTTGCAGTGGCCGAAGCATCATTTAAACTGGGCAGGAAGACTGCAGTTCCCGGACCAGTATATGTCCAGGTACCTATGCCGAAAGAAGGAACTGCATTCAGTGCAATGTCCAGATCGCACTGATCGCTACCTACCCCAGCATTTGCAACAGGCTGTTGGTAGAATTCGACCGTGATCGTTTCACTGTCCGTACATGTGCCATTAGACACTGTCCAACTGAATGTGTAGACCCCGTATTGAGAGACCGCCACTGTTGCTGTTGGCGATGATGCATCAGGTGTGAAATTGACGAATCCAGGACCTGACGTTTGGGTCCATGCACCACTACCATTGGTCAACGTTGCATTGAGTGCAAAATCAAGATCGCACTCCACTCCGCCTAAGCCAGCATTGGCAATTGGTTGGTCATAGAAATTGACCGTGATGATATCGGTGCTTACACAGACTGCATTGGTCTCGGTCCAAGTGAATGTGTAGGTTCCGAATTGATCTACCGACACCGCGGTATTGGCAGAAGTACTGCTTACGAATGTGGCCGTACCAGAACCCCCGCTTTGCGACCATTCGCCACTGCCAAGACTAGGTAATGCATTTAGATTGAAATCCAGATCACATTCATCACCACCTTGACCTGCATCAGCAATAGGTTGATTCCAGAAATTCACGGTAATCGTCTCGCTGTCAGAACATACACCATTGGTCTCTGTCCAAGTGAACGCATAGGTGTCATATTGATCCACTGTAACCGTGGCATCAGGCGCAGCCGCATCATCAAAAATTGCTGTTCCCGATCCTGATGACTGAGACCAAACACCGGTCCCGGAAGTAATTGAGGCACTGAGCGCAAAGGTGAGATCACAGGCATCACCACCTAGCCCGGCATCTGCAACAGGTTGCTCATAGAAATCCACTGTTACGGTAGCCGCATCAGAACAAGTGCCATTGGTCTCTGTCCATTCGAAAATGTAAGTGCCATAAGCATCAACAGTGACCGATGTGCTTGCGCTTGATGGATCGTTGAAGAGCGATGTGCCAGGACCACTGCTTTGCGTCCATTCGCCATCGCCCAAACTTGGATTGGCGGCCAGATCGAAATCAAGGTCGCATTCACTTCCTCCATTACCCGCATCTGCCACAGGAAGTTCAAAGAAGTTCACTGTGATGATATCGCTGTCCGAACATGTACCATTCACCTCCTCCCATTGGTAGGTGTAGGTTCCATATTGATCTACTGTGACCACTGCCACTGCCGAACCGTCATCATCAAAACTTGAGTTGCCAGGACCGCTGACCTGCGTCCAAAGACCATTTCCTACAGAAGGAGCGGCCGAAAATGCATGATCAAGATCGCAGGCATCGCCTCCTATTCCAGCATCTGCAACAGGCTGCTCATAGAAATTGACCGTCACTTGATCACTGGTGATACATGTGCCATTGGTTTCAGTCCATGTGAAAACGTAGGTTCCATAAGTGTCCACGATCACTGAGGTGCTGGCACTTGCTACGTTAATATAATAAGGTGTGCCGGGACCAGTGTGCGTCCAAGAACCCGACCCGATACTCGATGTGCCATTAAAGGTGAATGTGTCGTCACATTCGCTACCGCCAAGACCTGCATCTGCGGCAGTCTGTTGTTGGAAGGTGACGTTGACCACATCATCATCACTGCACGACCCATTGACCTCAGTCCAAGTGAAAACATATGCCCCAAGTAC
>JBFYQB010000028.1:0-4036 GCA_041302955.1 Flavobacteriales bacterium | reverse complement strand
GTTTGGTCTTGGAGGTCTCGGAGGTCTTGGTGGCGGAGGTTCCTTCTGCATCTTCGTCAATGGCAACGGTCAGAATGGAGTTGTGCAGGATTGCCGTTACTTTCCTGGACAAGGGGGGCAGGGCGGACAAGGTGGCGATGGTGGCCCCGGTGGCCCCGGTGGTGCTGGAGGCCTAGGAGGATTTCTGGGCGATAGTGGCCCTGTGAACAGTTGCAACGTTGGCAAAGGCGGTGATGGAGGCGCAGGTGGCCCCGGAGGCGCAGGCGGCAGAGGTGGCAAGGGTTCTGATGGGTTCAGCCGTGGGCTTTATCAGGTGCAGGGCGACCCCGTGCTCGACCCCAACATCTACAACCCTTGGGAACCTGAGATATCGGTCGAGTATTTCGGTTGCACCAACTCAGATGTTTCGGTGACCACCAACGCCACGGGCAATATCACATGGATATTCGGTTTTGGCGCCTCGCCACAGAACAGCACCTCGTCAAACGATACGGTGCAGTACTCCGGTCTGCTTGGTTCGCGCAATCTTACGCTTATTGTGGACGGTGTCCCCTATTTCTACGCCAACTATATTCTGGTGGAGGAGCCCTTTGACCCGCCTATCATCGATGCGTCCCGCAATACCATCTGTGCGGGCGAAAGCACCGTGCTGAGCACCACGTTTGATGGTCTTTCCTATGATTGGACCATTCCCGGAGGGTCCATCACCGCTTCATCCGACCAGAATCCGGGCGAGGTGACCTTTGCCCAACCGGGCGACTACATCCTTGAACTCATCGTCACCAGCTGCTGTGGCGTATCCAAGACCACCGACACCATCCATGTGTTGGAGCAGGTGGAAGTGGACCTAGGTGAAGACCTGCGTGCCTGTTTTCTCAGCGACCTTCCTGTGCTGGATGGAGGCGGCAACGATGGGGCCACCTATGCGTGGACGCTTAATGGCAGCCCACTGGGAGGAAATACCCGATTGCAGAACACCATCATGACCGCCACCTATGGCGTCACTGTGAGTTATGGTGCTGGCTGCTCGGGCAGCGATGATGTATATGTGGAGATCTATACCATCACACCCGTGGAGCTGGGTCCCGATCAGGCCATCTGTCCGGGTAGTCCACTGCCGGTCCTCAATGCCAGTGTGGAGCAGGCCAGTTATGCATGGACCGTCAATGGCAATCCCATAGGCACCAATTCCATCGAGTTGGAGGTGAATCTGCCGGGTGTATATGAGGTGAATGTGACCGAAGAATCGGGATGTGCTGGCAGTGATGATGTAGAGGTATTGGTAAGTCAGCCAACCGTGTTCCTTGGTGCGGATATCAATGTGTGCGCCAATGCTGCCTTCCCAACCTTGGACGCCAACAACCAAGGCGCCACCTTCGAGTGGTTCCTTGATGGGGTGCTCATTCCCGGTGCCACTGCACAGACCTTTCAACCTTCGGGCGGAGGGGTCTATGACGTTATCATCACCAATATCTATGGCTGTGAGGCTACCGACCAGCTCGAGGTTTTCACCTTCCCTACGTTGAATGCGGGGTTCAATGCACCGCTCAATGCAGAGCTTGGTCAGCCCGTTCAGTTTGTGGATGCGACCACACCCAACCCTACGGCCTGGACATGGAATTTCGGGGATGGATCGGCCATTGTCAGCCAGCAGAATCCTACCCACAGCTTCCAGCAGGTGGGCGAGCGTCCGGTGTTTCTTATAGCGAGCAACAGTATCTGCTCAGACACGGCCTATGCCGTGGTCGATGTGCTTTACAATTGTGATGCGCTGGGCCTCACTGCCGGGTTCTCCACCGCTCCGGACATCATTGTGCTTTCGGGTGCGGGAACGGTGATAACCACGAATACCAGCAGCAATGCCACGCAATACAGCTGGGATTTCGGTGACGGGTCTGATGCCAACCCCAACGTGAGTCCCATACATGCCTATACCGCAGTGGGCAGCTACGACATCACCCTTACAGCCATCAACTACAATTGCACCACCACGGTGTCGCAGAGCGTTACGGTAGAGGAATTCGGGGTGGGCATTGGCGAGGAGCTTACAACAGGCGCCTTGCAGGTCTATCCTAATCCCAATACGGGCCAGTTCGCTGTGGTACTCGAACTTGACCGGGCCTCGGCCATGCGCATTGAACTGAACAATGCCATGGGTCAGCGGGTTTATATGGAGCATTTGCCAGAACAGCACCATTGGCGCAAGGACTTCGACCTTTCATCGTTTGTCAAGGGCATCTATCTGCTGCGCGTCAGCACAGACGAAGGCCAGTTGGAACGGAAGATCGTTGTTCAGTAGAAGGGGAACAGAGCAGAGGAAACAGGTTGCCGGCAAGAGGGGAGGAATGCCCATCGTTTGCCGTTCATCAAAACACATAGCATCATGAGCACATTGGAAGCCAAGACGATCTACACCATTTATGCGGAGAGCACTCCGAACCCTACGACCATGAAGTTCGTGGCCAATAGGATGCTGCTGGATCACGGTCTAGCTGAATACACGAGCTTTGAGGAGGCGAAGGGAAGCCCGCTGGCCTTGGCCTTGTTCAAGTTCCCGTTCGTACAGGGGGTGTTCATCCAGAGCAATTTCATCACGGTCCTCAAAAGCGATATGCTGAGCTGGCAGGATGTGGTGCTGGAGCTGCGCGAGTTCATCCGCGATTTTCTGAACGGTGGCGGCATCGTCATCACCGAGATGCCCGACATGAGCACCGCTACCCATGAGCAGGCCACAGCCATGGCCGGCCATGCCGAACCTGCTTCGCAGCTCGAAGAGCAGATCATCGCCATTCTGGAAGAGGAGATACGCCCGGCCGTGGCACAGGATGGGGGCAACATCACTTTCAAGAGCTTCAACGATGGGGTGGTGAGCGTAGTGCTGCGCGGTGCGTGCAGCGGCTGTCCGAGCAGTACCATCACCTTGAAGAATGGAATAGAGACCCTGCTGAAGAACCGCCTGCCCGGAGAGATCAAGGAGGTGGTGGCGATCAATGGGTAGGTTTCAGAAGGGCTGAGAAGTGGCCTTTGTCCCTGAAAAGGAAGTGCGCACTGATCCCAAGTAAGTGCGCAATGATTCCAACTTAGTGCGAAGTGATCCTGAGGAATAGCGAAGAGGATCCGGGCACGTGCAAAATGAGGCTTGGCGTGCGAAAAGGGTGTTCTGGGCACGGCAAGGGGCAAAAAGAGAGCTGGGATGGCGCGGTATGGGCCAGCTAAGGTGGCGGGGCAGACAGCGATGAGCCACAGAAGCATAGAGCCATACAGTTATGCATGTACGGGGTTCATAGAAACATATTGGAAGAGTAGGGTCCAAAGTCCCCAATGTCCCCTCCGTCCTCCAAACCTCCCCACCTCTCCAATAATCTCCTCCAA
The DNA here is from genome assembly GCA_041302955.1 of Flavobacteriales bacterium. GTDB lineage: Bacteria > Bacteroidota > Bacteroidia > UBA10329 > UBA10329 > UBA10329. The sequence continues at coordinate 664 of JBFYQB010000028.1, read as the reverse complement.
AGACTTCCGTGTAATTCCCTGCTTTCCTGCCCAACACACGTCTTCCCAACAGGTCCACGGTCCCACATGTCCCTAGGATCCCATCGGTCCTCCAAACCAGTCCATTTCCCCTGCCAATTCCCGTAAAGCACCCGTTTTTCCTCGTTTCGGTCTTCCTGTAACAGCCTGCGCACTTCCCGTGATAGCCTTCGCACTTGTTGTAACAACCTTCGCACCTCCTGTAATAGCCTGCGCACTCGTTGTAATAGGCTGCGCACTTACCATAATTCCTTGCGCACTTCCTGTAATAAGCTGCGCACTTACTATGATTCCCTGCGCACTCACTCAGAAACCCTGCGCACTTACTATAATTCCTTGCGCACTCGCTTTTTAGGCACCAAGATCAGTTCAATAGCACCCTGTGCCGATAGGTTAATGCCCTGCACATCCTTTTACTCCCTCAAGCCTCAAACCCCAACACACAGATGTCGTCTGTTTGGTGGGCGCCTCAACCTGGAGCGGATAAACGGAAATTCATTTTCTTTACTGCACGTTCAATACCACTAGCAACCTAAACTGAACTGCCATGGGATACGATAGCCCGGAAGACAAGGAAAAAGGGAAGGAACTGGCCGAGAAACTGCGAAAGCTGCTTGAGATGGCCCGCGACAAGAACTTTCAAGCG